>DASTPO010000444.1:0-5766 GCA_035762225.1 Candidatus Angelobacter sp. | reverse complement strand
ACTCCTTCTGAATCAGTTTGAGTGTGCTATCCGCGTCATCCTTTGAATTCAGGTAGGTAAAGGCGACTTGAGCCCCAGCCTTCGCCGTAGCGATAGCCATGGCCCTGCCCAGGCGTCGGGCTCCTCCGGTGATCAACACCGTTTTGCCGTTTAGATCGGACATCAATCCATTGTAAAGGGTGGCGCACCCAACAGAATCTACGCGTCACAGCCATTCGATACCACCGTGCGATCAGATGTTGAAAGCCTGATTCCCAGGCGTGCCGGCAAGCCGCGAATCTTTTGCCCGGTTCGGCTTATCCAATGGCAGTATGAGTGATCTTTCTTTTCTAGCTTACCCCGACCCGGAAACGCACCCTCAAACCGCGGCTGGCATCGAGGCGGAAGCCATGGACGCCTACTCGCGGGTTGTGACCGGCGTGGCGGAGGCGGTTAGTCCGGCGGTAGTCCGGATACAGGTTCAAAATGAACGTGGCCGCGAAGGGAGCGGTTCGGGCTTCGTCTTTACCCCTGACGGCTTTATCCTGACGAACAGCCACGTGGTGCACGGAGCGCAGAAAGTCGCGGTCTGGACTCCTGACTCCGGCGACTTCAACGCGCAGGTTATCGGCGAAGATCAGGATACTGACCTGGCTCTCCTGCGAATCGACGCTCCGGTATTACACAGCGTCCGGCTGGGAGATTCGCGCAAAATTCGTGTCGGGCAGCTGGTGGTGGCCATCGGAAATCCTTACGGGTTTCAGTACACTGTAACCGCTGGCGTGGTCAGCGCGCTGGGACGGAGCCTGCGCTCGCAATCAGGACGGCTTATTGAAGACGTAATCCAGACGGATGCCGCCCTGAATCCCGGGAACTCCGGAGGTCCGCTGGTGAATTCGGCCGGCGAAGTGGTGGGCGTTAACACGGCAACCATCCTTCCGGCGCAGGGCCTGTGTTTTGCCATCTCGATAAATACCGCCCAGTTCATTGCCAGCAAACTCATTCGTCACGGCAAAGTACAGCGCAGCTATATCGGCGTGCAGGCGCAAACAGCATCGTTGAACCGAACCATTGCGCGGCATTATGACCTGGCGGCCACGACCGGGGCATTGGTGCTGGCCGCGGAGCCGGGAAGTCCGGCACAGAAAGCAGGCATGCAGGAAGGCGACGTGATCGTGAGTCTAGACGCGGCGCCGGTTGAAGGCGTTGATGTATTGCACAGGCTGTTGGGCGAAGACCGCATTGGTGTGCCCACACGGATCACGGTGTTGCGTGGCTCCCGGCGCCTGGAATTCAAAGTAATCCCGGAAACCAGGCCGAGCTAGCGTCTCCATAGTGCATGGAAGCTCACGGCCGCCGTGCAGCTGCCGAGCGGCTAAAGGCCAAAAAGTTCTCGCAAGCGCCGGGTCTGGGCGCGGCTTACCGGAATTTCGGTCTGCTTGCGATCGTCCATCCGGAGTTGATAGGAACTCTTAAACCACGGCACCACTTCCTTGATCCGGTTGATGTTCACCACAAACGAGCGATGGGCGCGCCAGAACGTCTCCGCGTCAAGCCCTTCCAGCAACTCTTCAAGAGTCCGGCAGTTGGACTGCCCTTCCAGGTTGGTGGCCACAACACTGATGATTCCGTCGTCAATCGAGGCAAAGCAGATGTCCTTTTGATCTACCGGCAACAAACGGCCTGCGGAACGAAGCAGAACTTTGGCGTTCTGCGGACGCTGCGATTCCAGCAGTTTCATAAGCGTGTCAATCTTTTCTTTGCCGGATGACGCGGTCTGGACTTTCTTTCGCGCCTTCTCCACCGCCTGGCTCACTCGCTTTTTATCAAACGGCTTGAGCAGGTAGTCGATGGCATTGACTTCGAAAGCCTTTACCGCGTACTGATCGAACGCCGTAGCGAAGATGATTTGCGGCAATGGGACTTTCTTGTCGAGCAGCTTTTTGATCACGCCGAAACCGTCGAGCCCCGGCATCTGCACATCAAGAAACAGCAAATCGGGTGAGAACTCCCTGATCAGGTTGACAGCCTCAATCCCGTTATTGCCTTGCGCGACAATGCTGACGTCTTCCACCGACTTGAGCAGGTAGCTCAATTCGTCGCGCGCGAGTTGCTCATCATCGACGATGACCGCGGATAAGGGCACTGACATTCTCCTGGAAACAGTATAGAAGTTTGGCAAAGAAGGCTCAATGAGCGTCGCTAATGCGCCACCGCGGCCCAGCGCGCCTCCCTCACGAACCGTCACGGGCAACGAGTGTTGTGCAATCTACGTTTCATCTTGCGAATTTGTCCGTAAAAAGGGTGCGCCAACAGATGTGGCCTCGGGACGTTCCGGGGCCGCATCTTTTTTGCTGTGAGTTCAGGTGTAAACGATTAGAAGGTGCCGATGATCGATGGTCTAGCTGCTTCTTTCCACGACGAAGTCCGGGATCGAGAGCAAAGCCCGCTTTATTTCCGAATCCGGGAACGAACAGATGGCTTTTCGAGCAGCTTCAGCGTGCTTGGCCGCCGCATCATATGCGTACCCGATGGAACCGTAGCGTTCCAGCATCTCCAGAATCTGTTCATGCTGCACACTTTCAAACGCGCGCTCTTCCAGGACAGTCTCCACAAGTTTGCGCTCAGCTGGAGTGCACTGCTGGAGCGCGTGAATCACGGCCATGGTGACTTTGCCTTCCCGCAGATCGCTGGCCACGGGTTTGCCCAGAACTTCCTCTGAGGCAGTGAGATCGAGCACGTCATCCACAATCTGGAAGGCCAGACCTAGGTTGCGGCCATACTCGCCCAAGCGTGATTCCTGTTCGTTGTTGGCGTTGCCGATGATCGCGCCAAGCCGTGTGGAAACAGAGAACAGGCACGCGGTCTTGCGGAAAATCAGATCGAAATGTTCATCGAGCGAAATACATTTGCCCAGTTTCTCCATCTGGAGCAACTCGCCCTCCACCATCTGCTGGGTCAGGTCGATAAGTACGTCCAGGACGCGGAAGTTGCGCTCCTCCAGTGCAATCTTGAAAGCCTGCATGTAGAGCCAGTCGCCGGCCAGAACGCACTTGGAATTGCCCCATTGCGTATTCGCGGCAGGACGGCCTCGCCGCGTTTTCGCGTCGTCGATGATGTCATCATGCACCAGCGTGGCTGTGTGGACCACCTCTACAACCGCGCCCAAACGCACCGCGCTCCTTTCCTCATGAGGAAACAGCTTGGCGGCAAGCAGCAGCAGAGCAGGACGAATGCGCTTGCCCCCTCCGGCGCGCAGGTGTTCGCCAATGTCCGTGATGGCGCGCACCGTGGAAACCGTATCGCGGCCGAATTCACGTTCTATTGCGGCAAGGTTGTCGCGCAGAAGCTCAAAGACTTCTTTGGCTGAGGTTGGGGCTGGTGAACTCAAGATGTCCTTAGTGTTGCGATCCGTGAATTTTTACCGATCTCTTAAGCGGCAGACCCGGCTGCGTCAATTCCTGTAATTTGTGAACTGCATGTCAATGCCAAGATCGTGCCCACGCAGCAGCGCAATGATCTCCTGAAGCGAATCACGGTCTTTCCCGCTCACGCGCACTGTGTCACCCTGGATCGAGGCCTGCACTTTTTTCTTGGAGTCCTTGATCAGCTTCACGATCTCCTTGGCCTTCTCGATCGGAATGCCCTGCTGCATGGAAACTTTCTGGCGCACTGTCGATCCCGCCGCCGGCTCCACCGCGCCGTAGGTCAAAGCCTTCACCGGCACTCCACGCTTGATGAGTTTGCTCTGCAAAATGTCGGTTACAGCCTTGAGCTTGTAATCGTCGGAGGAGCTCAGGATCAAAGCGTCTTTGCCTTCCAGTTTGATGTCAGACTTTGAATCCTTCAGGTCGAACCTTGTGTGGATCTCCTTGAGCGCGTTTTGAATCGCGTTCGCGACCTCTTGCAGGTCCACTTTGCTGACAATATCGAATGAGTTTTCGGCTGCCATGTCTTTTATAGCTTATAACAAAGAACCGGTTGAGAACACACACTGGCCTGTTTTGCAGCCGGCCTTCCCTTGACGGGCAGGAGGCCAATGATGATACTTGGCATCCCTTACTGGAAGGACTTTCAGCATGGCTCAAGTGCAGACAGTTCGTGGCGCCATTGATACTTCCCGGCTTGGACCCACGTTGATGCATGAGCATGTATTCGTGCTCGATACCGAGATACTCCAGAATTATCCGGAAGAGTGGGGCGCGGAAGACAGCCGGGTGGCTGATGCCGTATCAAGGTTGAACGAACTTAAATCACGGGGCGTGGACACGATCGTGGACCTGACCGTGATCGGCCTGGGGCGCTATATACCCAGGATTGTCCAGATTGCGCGACAAACGGAGATCAGCATCATTGTCGCGACCGGCGTTTACACCTATCATGACGCGCCAAATTATTTTCACTTTCGTGGGCCGGGCACGGTGCTGGGCGGTCCTGAGCTGATGACGGAGATGTTTGTCCACGACATCACCCAGGGCATAGCGGATACCGGAGTGAAAGCCGGCATCCTGAAATGCGCCACGGACGAGCCTGGCGTCACCAGGGATGTTGAACGCATTTTGCGCGCGACTGCCCAGGCGCACCGCCAGACAGGCGTGCCGATCTCGACGCATACTCATGCCGCCACCCGAGTTGGCCTGGACCAGCAGCGCATCTTTCGCGAGGAGGACGTTGATCTTTCACGCGTCGTGATTGGGCACTCCGGTGACACCACCGACCTTGGCTACCTTGAAGAACTGGTGGGCAATGGCTCGTACATTGGAATGGACCGTTTTGGGATCGATACGATTCTTTCCTTTGAGGACCGCGTGAAAACCGTGGCGGAGATGTGTAGGCGAGGGCATGCGGGAAGGATGGTGCTCTCCCATGACGCCGCCTGTTACAACCACTGGCTGCCCGAAAGGCCGCTTCCCATGATTCTGCCTCGCTGGCATTACCTGCATATTCACAATGACGTGATTCCCGCATTGAAGCAGCAGGGCGTCACCGAAGAGCAGCTGAACACAATGCTGATCGAGAATCCACGAAAAATATTTGAACGCCAGGGGGCCTATTGAGCAAGGTGATCCACCCTTTCGACGAGTCGGGAATTCTGCGCGGGAAGGATGGAGCTGCCCGGTATCAGAACCGGCCGCGATCGTTGGTCGAGATGTTGCGGGCTTCAGTGGAAAAGTTTTCCGGGAATGAAGCAGTG
This sequence comes from Candidatus Angelobacter sp., assembly GCA_035762225.1. Lineage (GTDB taxonomy): Bacteria > Acidobacteriota > Terriglobia > Terriglobales > Acidobacteriaceae > Angelobacter. The sequence goes on along the minus strand of DASTPO010000444.1, from coordinate 593 downwards.
GTGGAAGTCGGCGGTGAAAGGCTGACCTTCCGCGCGTTCTGGGAGCGCGCGGCAAAGACCGCCGGCGGCTTGCGGGCTCTGGGCATTCAGCCGGGTGACCGCGTCGCGATCCGCTTGGGAAATGGGGCTGACTGGTGCATCGCTTTCTTTGGCATACAGATGGCGGGCGCTGTCGGCGTGCCCGTGAACACGCGGTTTACGGAAGCGGAGATTGAATACGTCGTAACAGACTCCGGCAGCAAGCATGTGTTTCTGCCCGGCCAGCCATTGCCGCAAGGAGACAGCCTGGTGGTGGAACACCTGGAGCAGAAGGACGTGGCTGCCATCTTTTACACCAGCGGCACTACTGGATTTCCCAAAGGCGCCATGATCACGCATGAGGGATTTCTCTCCAACATTGAAACCTCGAGGCGTATCAGCCTTCTGCCCTTCGACGGCAGCACCCGCACTCTGGTTTCCGTGCCACTGTTCCATGTCACAGGCTGCAACAGCCAGTTTCTGGTGGCTTGTGAAGGCGGCGGCGCAACGGTAATCATGCCAGTTTTCAATGTCCAGAGTTTTCTTACGTTGATCGGAGCCGAGCGGATCAGCGC
>DASTPO010000443.1:0-9592 GCA_035762225.1 Candidatus Angelobacter sp. | reverse complement strand
AAAAGTGCGGTGGATCGTTTACATGCCGTGCCCGTCCGACCACAGCCGGTAAACAAGGTAAAGGGCAAGAATGCCTTCCCTCTTTTACGGGGCCTTAGACAGACGGCCAACCGGCTGGGAATTTCCCATGACATTGCTCTGGAGCTGGTCCTGTCATATGAACAGAGCAAACGAGTGGTCGAATAAAACCTGGCAACCAAACAGCACAATTTCGAACGGATATTCACGCTACGGAGATGAAAAAAATGCGTTTCCCGAAGACTTGGCTTAAGCAGCAACGGAGCCTTGGGCTAGGCGAGCAGGCCTGGGCTCGGCTTGTTTACAAACAAGTAGAATATTTGATGTTTGGAAGCTCTACTCATCTCAGGTAAACAATCTCACTTGATTGCGGCGTTGAGCACACGGGCATGAGAAGGTAAGCGGCGGCCGGTGCCGTCCTGAATTTCTGCTGGATTCATGTCGCACCACCCACAAACTTTCACCTCCCGCATTTCTGTCATTTTGTAGTAGGATGCCCTACCACAGAAGCTTGTTACAGACCCAGGTTGCCATCACCCAACTGTTAGCGCCTCTCTGTCCATGGAGTGGACGACGTGGATGCGCAGATCATGCCCTTCGCTGCGAGGTCGGGTTGACTTGCGCAAGACCTGGAAGCAAGGAATTGAGTACGCCCGCATGAACGTGAATCTCCGCTTACGCACGTGCCTGGTGCTGTTCGCAGCGCTCGCGCTGGCTCAGCCGGCGGAGGGTTCGTCGACGCTGGTGCGCCAGGACAGCAAGACTTCCCCCATCACGGGCGCCACGGTTAAGACATACTCCGGTGAAATGCCCGCAGCAGTAAGCCTGATCGAACCTTCGTCGGCCATCACGATCCTGCTTGCGTCCGATACGTTAAGTTCCGCCGAATTGACAACCATCAAGAAGGATCTGCTGGCCCTCTACCCCATCTTGCATACGCGCAAGCTCCGCCTGGCGATCTTGCGCGACGGGCAGCTTTTGTTGGCTGGCCCCTTCACTGGTCCAGCCCGCTTTCGCGCTACCCTCAACGAGATTCGGCCCCCTGCAGCATCCGCTTCCGGGGGCACGCCGACCGTGGCCCTGACCCTGATCGATTCTATTTATGCCAACGCGGAGCAGCTGGGCGCAGACTGGTCCAGCCTGCTGGTGATTGGCAACTTCCCCGCGCTGGACCCCGCGGTCGCGCAATACGCGTCGGGCTTGCTGTTTCGCGGCCTGGTTTCGCGCCATATCCGTACTTTTTGCTTCTCTCCCGTTCCTCCGGAAAGCCTCGCCGCGTTGTTGCGGTCTACCGGGGGAGGATTGCTCCGTGAAGGCATGCAGGAACTGCCGCCTCTCCTGGACGAGGTCCATCAGGTCTTCTACCAGATCGACTGGTCTACTCCGCCTCCCCCGGCGGGATTCGTGATGGCAGAGTCAGCGATCATAATCTCAGGAGACGACAGGGTCATAGAAGCCGTTGAGCTCGCCGCGCCCGCCGATGCCGTCTTGCCCCCGTTGGCCCTTTATCAGCAAATGCGGAGCAGAACAGCTGAGGGAAGCGCGTTGCTGGGCCAGGACGAACTCAAAGATGAGGACGCACAGAGACTGCGGGAAGGACTTAAGTTTTCCTTAGGCGTCAACCCGCTCGACCCGGAGACGCTCACGCTGGCCGCGCGCATGTACGAGCGCTTCAAGGACTACGCCGAAGCAGCAAACTATTTCGCCTGGCTGGCCGAGGTCCGCCCGCGGGAAGGCGCTGCTTTTGCGGCGCTGGGTCATGATTATCGGCTGGCGGCGAATCCCGATAAGGCGGAGGCCGCCCTGCTTCACGCCCTGGAGCTGGGCACGCGCACACCGCTTGTAGCCGAGGACCTCGCGCGCGTTCATCTAGCCCGGAACGACGATCGCGGCGCGCTTCCCTTCCTTGCTGAATCGCTGCAGGGCGATTCCCAGCAGGGCCGCCAGGACCTGTGGTTTCTGCAGGCGGATGCGGCCAAGCGCGTCAAAGAAGAGACGCTCGCCATCCACTCTTTTGAGGCCGGCCTTGCCCTCGGCGGCTCCCATGTTCCGCAGTGCGGGAACCTGATCAACCTTTATGTAGCCACGCAACAAAACGCCAAGGCGACGGCGCTGGCAAAACAAACTCTGGCTGCGCTGCCGGCGGACCCGGTTCTGCGAGCGCAGTTCGCTACGGTCCTCGATGACGCGAAGCTGGACGCAGAGGCGCTGTCCGGATGGCGCCGCGTGCTCGAAGTACAGCCACAGTCGGAACGCGCGCATCAACGCGTTGCCCGCCTGTTGCTTCAATCCGGAGACAACCTCGCCGCGCTGCAAGCCGCCGAAGAAGGGTTGGCCGCATTGCCGTCTTCGGCGCCCTTGTTCCTGGTCAAATCCGACGCTGAACTCAAGCTTGGCCAGGTCTATGGAGCGCGCAACACGCTCAAGGAGGGCGCGGCAGTTTCGCAGGACCCGGAGCTGCTGGCTGCGGTTGCGGCCAGCGAAGACATCTTCGGGGCCCAGGCCGCGTCAGCCTACGGCCATCTTGCTGCCGCGCTTCCCGCCTCATCGGCCGAGCAGCAGAAGGCATGGGGCCGTGGCTTCGCGGTGGCCATCCGCGACGGCGATCTCAAGCAGGCAGAGACTTTCGCTTCTGCCTTGCAGGCCGCAGGGCGGCCTGAGATGCACGAGTTGCTGGGTGCGGCGGTTCAATCCGACAGTAGGACAATGGTTCTGGGCGGCCTTGACGCGCTGGCCTTTGTCGTCCACGCCAATGAACATATCCCTCCCGAGCGGTTCTTTTTGGAGTATTCCCGGGCCATCTTGAACTTCATGGACAATCACAATGATGCTGCCAGCGCTAAAGAGAAAAGGGCATTCATCGACTCGGTCGAGCAATATTTCCAGCGCCTGGCATCGCTGGAGGCCATGGGCCAGCGGCAGGGCGAGGAATTTACCCTGACGCTGGGGCTGGGTGGCAAACAGGCCCGCGCCGCCACCGAGCGCGCGCTCAGCCTGGTGGGCGTCACCCTGCGTTCGGGCAAAGGAGGGATCGAACTGGCGATGAGCGAAAGCAAGGGCCAGGCGCAAAAACAGGTGACCGCGTCGGCCCTGGCGCTGGACATTGTCGGCATGCAGGAGGCCTTTCGCGCCGGCAAGAGCTACACCATCGAGGTCCCTTACGAAGGCGCGTCGATCTACCCCAATGAGAAATTCTGGCGCGATGCGCTGAATGTTCGCGAAGCCGGGAACGTTTCCCTGCCCCTTCAGCTGCTGCGTTATCCCAACCTGGCGCGCGTCTATGTCGGCATGAATTCCATGGACCGTGCCTCGATCACCCAGCTCCTGTCGGCGATTGATCTGAAGACCCTGGTGGATCATTACAGTGACCTGTTCCATGAATTTGCTCCGGCGTTCGCCGTGCAGAAGAATGGCCATGCCGCCGTGCCCGGCGGCACTGCGGCGGAGGCCATATGGGCGCACATGGCGCAGGCCCCCCCGGAGAAGCCCGGGGCATTCTTCCGCGCGCTGCTGGAACACAACGACGGCAAGCTCCTGGCTTTCTTTTATACCCTGGCTCACCTGGACCGGGCGCACCAGGCTTTCTTCACCGCGAACCCTGCCCGGGCGGACCAGTGTTTCCAGCTGTTCGTGGAGACCCGTGACCGCCAGTACGCCTCAGCGACCAGCAGCCACCAGCACGGCGCCGCGATGATGGTACGCGACTCAACTTTCAGCGACTTCCTGCGCTCGGTGCCACTGGACAGAAATGGGCATGTGGATTTTCCCGGCTCCGCGGCGGTATGGATGGTCGCCAAGGGGCAATCATCGGGGGAGGCGCAGATCAGCAAGCTGGCCAAGGCACAGAACCGCTATGCCGGCACCGAGGTGGAAGACTCCATCCTGACCCGCCTCGCCAGCGTCCGCTATCACACCCAGACCGAGCATCATAGTGAACTCGACAATTTTCTTGCCGTCGCCCATATCAACGCCCATCGCAGTGCGCCCCTGGACCCGGAAGCGGCTTTGATCCTGGCCCAGCATTTCTCCGATTTCTCCGCGGAATACCCCTACTTCTCCGATATTACCGGCGCCGCGGCAGCCGACTATCGCCAGTACTTTGACGCCTTGGCCCATCTCCGCTCTCTGCCCTGGCAGCAAGCCAATCTACGGATCGGCGAGTTGAGCTCCCTGGTGGAGTGGATCTGCCTCCTCCGCCGGCATCAGGCGATCGACGATTCCCAGGCAGCGGGCCTGTTCCGTCTTGCCTCCAGCCGCTTTCTTTCAGCCAGCACCGCGCAGGCCTTTACCACCGCCGCGGCCGAGTCGGCCCTGTCCATTCTTGGTTATTGCAAGACGGGAACATCGGCTGACGCGCGCTTTCGCGAGTGTGTGCTGGGAGCGGACGACGCATCCGGCATCCGGGCCCGCGATTTCGCGCGGGTGCTTGATTTACAGAAGGTACCTGCGCTGGAAGCGGTCTTTGCCATCTATCGCGGCGGCATCAGTGCGCTCAAGGGCGGCGCTGCCCTGGATTTCAGCGCGCTGGACAAGGCTGTTGCCGCGCTGCCTCGGGTCGGGCTGCCGGAGAAATCGGGGTTTGCGGGAAAAGAGAAGGACCTGATCCTGCATTTCGGGGTAGCTGAGGTGGAGAAGGCAGCGGCGGATTTGAAACAGAAGGCCACCGCCCGGAAGCCCAAGCCCCTGGACAAATCCGCGGACGAGTTGCTGGCCGCGCTGGAGCCACAAGTGGCATTGGCGCTGAGCGGCCCGGTTTATGCCTACTACACGCGGCCCACCGACCTGGTGGTGGCGGAAGACCCGCTGTTGCTGCGCAAGCATCGCTATGTGGATTTTGCCGAAAGCAAGGACGACCGGCTCAACCTGGTCTCGGAGTTTGAAGCTTCCGGCCAGGGCAGCGGCAGCCACTTCTCCGGCGGCTTTGCTGCATTTGCTGAAGCGGCCGGCCAGGCCGCCGGTGCCAGCTGGAAGACCGCTGGCCGCGGCGCATCCGAGACCATTGCGGCGCAGATCGCCGCCATTCGCTCCGCCGCCTGGGAGCGGCTGAACGACTCCGATCAGCGTCTTCTGGCGCTTCGAATTCAAGCCGCTCGGGAATGGATGTTCGAAGCCGCGCGGCAGCCGGAAGCATGGAAATCCCTAGCGGAAGATACCCTGGGTGTGCTCTCGCTTTCGCGCCGGGCCGATCTTTTGAACGGGATTGAATCCCGCAACTGGCGGCAGGTGTGGTCGGCGACCACGCTGCCCGACCTCTATGTGCTGGGAGAAAAACTTACCAACCGGTACCCGTCCCCACCCTGGCCGTCGCCCCTGATGACGGCGCTATTTTCCGCCGCGTCCAGCAATGATGGCGCTCGCCTGCGCACGCTCGGGCCGGTCGCCCTGCACAGCCTCGGGTGCGGCCACCCTCACCTGTTTGCCGACGCGCCTTATGAGGAATACGAATGGCGCTTCTTCCCCACCGAAAACGCCGAGCGTTGGGCGGAGTTCAAGATATATCTTGTGTTTGAGGCCGACAGCCTGGGAATTTCCCCCCGGCAGTTGTCTACCATTGCCGAGCCGTTGGCTGCTCGGGCCTTTCGCAATGCTCAGACGGCAGACCATCGCGACTGGCGGGCGCTGACCGCGGCCTATGTCTCGGTTACAGCTCAGGACATGAGGAAGGCGCTTGAACCACAATGAAATTTTCCACTCCATGTACCACGCTCGCCTTGATCACCGCCGCCTTCGTGCTCGGTGTGTCCGCGCGTGCGCAACAGACTTCATCTGCTCCGGGTACGATCGCACAATTGCGGGTCCAGGTGCGGCTGGTTGAGGTATATGCCACGGTGTTCGATGGCGATGGCCATTACGTGGACGGGCTTACAAGGGATAATTTTTCCGTCCTGGAAGACGGCAAGCCGCAGCAGATCGCCACGTTTGAGACTAATGTTCAGGGACTATCGTGCGCGGTTCTCCTGGACACGACTGGGAGCATGGCAGCTGCGCTGCCGACGGTGAAGAACTCGATCATCAAACTGATCGACGCGCTCGGGCCTGAAGATTCGATTGCTATCTATACCTTCGATCGCAGGCTGGTGGTACGGCAGGACTTCACCCGGGACAAGACGGCGGCCAAACGCGCGGTATTGCGCTTGCGGGCTGAAGGGGAGACCGCATTGTTTGACGCCATCGCCGAGACGGCCCAGGAAGTGGCGGCGCGGAGCGGCAAAAAGGCCCTGGTGGTATTCACCGACGGCGATGACAACGCAAGCACGCTGAACGCAAACGCTGCCATGACCCGGGCAAAAAAGCTCGGCGTGCCGCTCTACAGCATTGCCGAGGGCGAGGCCACCAAGTCCGTACAGTTGCGAAAAGTGTTGGAGAGCCTCAGCGAGAGCACTGGCGGGAAATCTCACGAAGTGAAGAAAAACGGCGACATCGAGCGGGTGTTCGCGGACATTTCTCGCGACCTCCAGCACCTGTATCTCCTCACCTATAAGCCGCCGCCAGGCGATGCGAAGTGGCGCAAAATCGAACTGTTATTGTCCGGCGAACGGCGCCTTCATGTTCGCGCCAAACAGGGCTACTTCGGCGATTGAAATCACCCCTCGGGCACATGATCGATAACCCTTCGGTTGTATCCGCCGTCAGCAGGGTCATGTTCCCAGCTTCTCTTCCCGGCTGCGACAGACGCCATGCACAACAGTGCTTGTTTCTGAAAAGAGGTCGCGTCCTGGCCCGGGATTTCCTGAAACCTGTCCAAGGCATATCGATAAGCTGTCCCCGCTCAACTTCGCCGATAATAGTCGGGGGCTTGGGGGGAATTCCTTCACGAGAGCCCGCTCCCAGGTCGGACTGGCATGCATTCAGGAGCACATGGGCTGAACCTACTGGTGCTCCGTTCTGTTTAACAGCTTCCGTTTGCTCCCGGCAACTCGGAATATCGGCTTCGTGATAAACGCAGTTCATGACTCATGCCTGGTGCTCCTGCTTGCGCTCTATCCTTACGCAGCAATTCCCGAATGCGCTATAAGTCAACAAGGCCGCCCCGTCCAAGATAACGCTTCATGCCATAGAAGCTTGTTCCGGCGTTTTGTCCTTCTGGTGTACAGTGTCCTGTCTTGAGCACTGCTGCCACCGCTTCGTTGTCACAAACTTCAAAGCTGTCTGCTCCGCTGTGGCATACCGGAGTCGTGCTGCTGTATGTATTGGTTCCTCACACTTGGTGGCCTGGGTGGACCAGGCTACTGCGCGCACTCCCTTACAACTCTGCCTCTTTCGACATCCTTAGCATCGCCATGAATGCCGCGATCGTTGCTTTCATTTGCTTGGGCCTGAACCTGCAGCAGACCCCACTGGAACCGATGATTTGGCGAACTTTGGATCAACTGGAAAAGCGCTCTGCGCGATATCGCGATCGGCCTTGGCTTCTGGTTGGTCGTGCGATATGCAGACCGGGTTATTTACTATCTGGCTGGCTACCCACCGCCAATGAGCTTGCTTCCTCACACCAAGAGCGAGTTATTGATTTCCATTTTCAACTACATCGTGGCTGGCGTCGCCGAAGAGCTTGTCTGTCGCGGTTATCTGCAAAAACAATTCACGGCTCTGTGCCGGAGCCTAGGGGCGGGATTGTTCATGCAGGCTCTTGTATTCGCCCTGGGCCATGGTTACCACCAGTTTCCAGGTGTTTTCTGCCAACATTTTCTTTTTGGTCTCATGGCCGGACTCCTGGCGCATTGGCGCAAGAGCCTGTTGCCGGGGATGATCGGCCATGTTTGGTTTGATGCGTATTGGGATTTATTCAGAATCCTGGGGTTGAAATAGCCGATCCGTTTCAGGATTCTAATGTCCATCCGGAGACAGGACCGCATGTCGAACCTATGACCAACTACGGCAGCACATTCTAATTCCGCGAAACTGCTCTTGCAGGCGGCTTCCATGATGATCCCGCGCTCCCGAGGAGAGAGATGAACCGATTCTTGAGCAAAGCGCCCGGCAGGAGTCCAGAAAGACACTCCGGCACCTGACTTTTTGTGCCGATCACCCACAACGCGCGGATTGGGAACATCCGCGTTCCTTCGGAGTCTAAAGGGGCATGCAGCGCACCGGCATCCTTCTCATGTTCCTTCCGGCGCTCCTGGTGCAACTCTTTCAGGCTCTGCCAACTGAATCGCCGCCGCGAAGCGGCCCTGCAGAACCTGTTTGTCTGACGGATGCAGAGATGCGCAAACAGGTTGAACATGTCGAAATGGCCCCTGACACAATGGGCAACCATGTCAACCTCAAGGGGATTGCGGTTTTCGAAGTGTGGGTTGACAGGGATGGGCAGGTTACATTCGCAAAATCACTCTCAGGTCACGCCCTCGCAGTTCCATTGCTCCTGGCCCGCGCAGATCATTGGCGATTCCACCCCTATCGTCTCAACACAGCAGCAGTAGATGTTTGTGGGCGCCTCAGGCTCAGGTTCTCGGTCTCCGAACACCATCAGCCGACCCTCGCAACGAAGTGAAGTTTTGACATCAGGCTGAGAGGCATTGAGCGATGCAGAGCCCACCGCTCGCAGCCTCGCAATCACCGCCAACCGAAATCGCGACGCAAGACAAGTTCGTTTGGTACGAGTCGTGATGGCAGTGCCTAGATTTTTCCTATCACCCGCAATCCAACCTGACCGCAGAGCCGGCGAAGATAGGAACACATTCAAGTCACTGCCTTATTTTTCGATGCACGAGTGGAGATAGGCCCGATATCGTCAGGAACACGCATTTCTGGGATCCTGATCGGACAAGCTAGAGTCCCTTGGAGTTTATCGCCACGATGTCCTATACGGATCGGCATGTTGGCGAGAGTCAGGATCCATTCGAATCGCATGCGCTACTTCAAACCCATCCAACATCGCCAGCGGTACATCAGTCAGCAAGATGGCCGGTCGCTCCTGTTTCGCCAACCTCAGTGTCTGTTCTCCATCGCGCGCCGCGACGATCTCGTACCCTGATGCAGAAAGGAACAAAACCAGGAACTCCAAGCCCTTCGCCTCGCTATCGGCAACCAGTATTTTGCCTTTGGTGGTCAGCCTTGGCTGCTCAAATCAAAGAAAATGCGGGTCTCAGGCGCTCACGTTCATGCATCCCGTCCCCTCAGGCGAAAGGCGCACCCTCTGCTTTTCCCGTAAAACCATCTCCATGATCCTCTGTCGGCCGAAAATGGAATTTTGTTAATTCGCCTGGAACTACAGCTTGAAGAGTTCGTTTCAGGTATCTTTCACGCTAGAGCAAGCCAATCGATTTTGTGGTGTCACACTGAAAGACATTCTCCGGGATCAGCCACCCCAGCACATATCTTTCCGCCTTGTAAGGGCGGAATGCGTTACAATTGGGATATAGTGGTATCTCTGGCAACTCACACCCGGAGAGGGCCGCAATTTCCATCGCGTTCCATGACATGTGCATCCTAGCTCATGGATATCAGGTTTCCCCCTCGAGAAGGCTGGCCTAAGAATGCAACATCGTCTGATCGCCGAAGTCCAGGTGGCTCCGACCATGCCGCCTGTGTGCCACCACGCCGTTCAGTTTTATGAAAAGGACTCGTCTTT
>DASTPO010000442.1:0-4463 GCA_035762225.1 Candidatus Angelobacter sp. | reverse complement strand
AGCGGCCGGTCAATCGTCAATTCACCACCCGCAAACAACACATCGAAAACCATGTAAACCACCGGAACCGTGCTGATCATCTCTTCCGCAACGGTCTTGCGCCCAAGCCTTTTTTGCAGCTCAGAAAACGGGAGCGCCTGGCCTGTCTCCGGGCTCCACGCCAGAATTTCTCCATCCAAAATGGCAGCCTCAGGAAAGGCGCGCAGCGCGGGAGGCAGCTCCGGGAATGAAGCGCTGATTTCGTCCAGGGTGCGGGAGAAAAGACGCGTGCGCGAATCGTCCTTGCCGCCCACGTGCGCCTGTGCCCTTATGCCGTCATATTTATCTTCTACCGCGGCATGGGTGAAGTATGAGAAAGCCTCTGCGGCATCCTGAGCGGGGCTGGCGAGCATGACTCCTATGGGATGGAACAGACGCATTCGCGCCTGGTCAAGGCGATGAAGAGCGGCCAGACGCAACGTTTCCCTGATATCACCCAGCAGCATGTTGGCGCGCTGCACGTCCGCCACCTTTTCGTCGAACGCCTTGGCGATGGCCTCTTCCACCAGGCTCTCGCGCAGCCCTATCCGCAAATCACCGCTGATGATCTTGATAATGTACTTGGCTTCAAGCGCGGTGGCACGCAGAAGCAGGTCTTGCAGCACTCGCCCTTTTTGCGCGGCGACTGATGTTCGCACCAGTTCGTCGAAGCTGGCATTCAGATCCGCCAGAGCCAGCGAGCTTTGTGCCGGCGCGGTATGCTGCAGGAGATCCTGCGCGGCTGATCCAAGGTCTCCGTGGCGGCGATAGGCTGCCGTGAGAGCCACCTCACCTTTGCCGGAGATTTCGGCCAAAGAGCGCGACAGGAGCGCGCCGCCCACCTGCAATGTCCGCTCCTCCCACGCTGGGAAGGCCCTTCCCGAGAAAAATACCGCCGCCTGGGCCGCTTCTTCTGTGGTGCGGGACCGGAAGTAGTCCGCTACTGCTCGAACTTTCTCAGTCTTTTTCGTGGTTGAGGCCACAGCCTCAGCCGTCACAGCGAACAACTGCATATCAGCAGAATAGTCTTTTTCCACGATCCCTGGCTTTGGGGATACAAGCCCCGGCAATGCTGCTCGCTCAGGAGAATCACTTTTAAGCGATTTGTTTCTCCGGCTGCTCATAGGCGCTGGCCCGGTTCAGCAGTTCGATCGAGGCCTTATCCAGCTCAAGCTCGGTGGCCCGGATCAGGTCCTTCAGTTGTTCGATGCTGGTGGCGCTGACGATAGGCGCCGTGATGCTGGGGCGCGCCATCAGCCAAGCCAGCGCTGCCTGGGCCGGGGTCGCCTGGAGTTTTCCCGCCACCTGGTCAAGCGCCTGCAAAATACGGAAGCCGCGGTCATTGAGATATTTCTTGGCGGCTTGGCCGCGAGGGCTCTTGGAAAGATCATCCTGGGAGCGATATTTTCCGGTCAGAAAGCCGCTGGCCAGCGAGTAATACGGCACCACGCCCATCTTTTCTCGCAGCACCAGGGGCTCCAGCGTGGTCTCATAGGACGCGCGCTCATAAAGGTTATAGTGCGGCTGAAGGCTTTCATATCGCGGCCATGAATGCTTCTCGCTGGCAGCGAGGGACTCCTGAATGCGCTCCGAGGAAAAGTTGGAGCACCCGATCACCCGTACTTTGCCCTGCTCAATCAATTTTGAGTACGCCTCCAGCGTTTCTGCAACCGGCGTGTTGGCATCGTCACGATGCGATTGATAAAGATCGATGTAATCGGTCTGCAGCCTCTTCAGCGAAGCTTCCGCCTGACGCATGATCCATGCTCTGGAAAGCCCTTTGCCTTCGCCCGGAATCTCCGAGCCAACCTTGGTGGCGATGATTACCTGATCGCGCTTGCCGCTGCGCTTGAGCCAGTTGCCAATGATGGCCTCCGATTCACCGCCTTTGTGCCCCGGCACCCAAGTGGAGTAGCTATCCGCGGTATCGATGAAGTTCAGCCCCGCGGCAACAAATGCGTCCAGCACCTGGAACGATGTCGGTTCGTCGGCAGTCCAGCCAAAGACATTACCGCCCAGCATCAGCGGAGCGACTTGAAGCGAGGAATTTCCCAGTTGGCGTTTCGTCATGGTTCAGCTCCCGCAGTCCAGAATTGTATGCTTCTTAGAATCGCCTGCAGGGCGAGAGATGCAGAGCGGGCGCGCGCCGTAAGGCTTAGTCCCTGGTGTTGCGTTTTGCGTGGCGCTCTGCAACCTTCGCCGGATTCACAAATGCCCGCGTCACTGTACCGCGCCCGATCTCAGCCGCTCCGTTGTGCGCGGTCACGCGGAAAACATAGAACCGTCCATCATTCGATTCCAGAACCGCTTCAGCCTTCACCCGCGCGCCAATCGTGGTGGGTGCGCGGTGTTCAATATTGATGGCCGTCCCCACGCTGATCTCGCCCTGCTCGCAATGCGGCAGCATCGCATTCGCAGCGGCCCATTCCATCAACCCGATCATGTTAGGCGTGGAATAAATGGGAGGCAGAGCGGCGTTGTGATAGCTGAGAGTGTGGCGATGCTCCACCGTTTCTTCGGCTTCACCTCGGGCCCCGATGGGGACATTTTTTGCCATGAAAAGAATTTATCAAATTGTGGGCTGAATAGAAAAAGCCAGGCTGCGAACGAGCCTGGCCAGGGAACCGGGTTACGCTTGCGCCAGTTTAGTGGCGGTCGTGATGGCACCTTTCACGGGCTTCTTCCAACTCATGGCGCCGTTTCTCCGCCTGCCGGCTATGCTCTCCGTGCTTGCGCTCGGCGTTGTGCAGGTTGTTCTCAGCGTTGCGGATTCTCTGCTCGCACCTTCTGTCGTTATCGTGGTCGCGATCCAGCGCCCGAGCGGGTACCGCCCCGGCAATAAATACGCAAACAATGGCCGCCGCGATCAGTGCTTTGCCTTTTTGAAGCATGCTGCCTCCTCGAGGAACATCCAGCATTCTATCCCAACCCGCGCGTCCGAAAACCGCGAACGGACAAGGCCAAAGGCCGTGAAGGCAGATGATCAGCGGAGATGGCCGTAAGTAATGACCAACCCGAGGGTAGAGTTCGCCGAATCAGCCTCTTCCTACGGGCCAAGCGAGGGTCGCGAAGGCGCTGTATAATAAGGAATTGTCCTCATGACATCCAGACGACTGGCGACAGCAGCAGAAAAACAGAACCGGATTCGCTCCACCACCGTGGTGTGTGTGCGCCGTGGCACCGGGGTAGTCATGGCCGCGGACGGCCAGGTGACCCTGGGCGAGAACGTGATCAAGCACACCGCCAGAAAGATCCGCCGGCTCTACAACGAAAAGATCCTCGCCGGCTTTGCCGGGTCCACGGCAGACGCTTTTTCCCTGTTCTCACGCTTTGAGGCCAAGCTCGAGCAATATCACGGGAACCTGGGCCGGGCGGCTGTGGAGCTGGCCAAAGAATGGCGGACTGACAAGATGCTGCGCCACCTGGAGGCGCTCCTGCTGGTGGCCGACGGCAGCCTGACTTTTTTGATCAGCGGCGCGGGCGACGTGATTGAGCCAGACGGCGGCGTGGCCGCCATCGGCAGCGGCGGACCGTATGCTCTGGCTGCCGCGCGTGCGCTGATGGAAAACACTGACATGCCGGCGCGCAAGATCGCGGAAGAAGCCATGAAGATTGCCGGCAAGATTTGCATTTTTACCAATGAGAATTTCGTTGTCGAAGAGCTCTACGGCGACCCGGAAAAAGCGGGCGCAACCGCGCCCAAACGATAAAAGGCCATGGCAGGCTATTCAGGAACGCCGCTGATCCAGAAGATCGGCATCAAGCCCGGATACAAAGTGGTGCTGCGCAATCACCCGGCCAGCTTTGTCAAGGACCTGGGCAAACTTCCCCAAGGCGCAGAGAAGTCAGAACGGCTCTCCCGCAACGCTAATGTTGTCGTCTATTTCACTGACAGGCGCGCAGACCTGGAGAAAGACTTTGAGGGTCTCGCTTCTTCGCTGGCATCGGACGGCATGTTATGGATCGGCTGGCCCAAGAAGGCCAGCGGCCGTCCCACCGATCTGACAGAGGACGTAGTCAGGAACATCGGACTGGAGCGCGGCCTGGTGGACGTGAAAGTGTGTGCCATCGATGAAACATGGTCGGGACTGAAATTTGTGATTCGCTTGAAAGACCGCCCCGCCCTTGAGAAAGAAAAGGCAGACGCTCGGCGCGCGAAGAAATAATGCCGGCAACAAAAAAGGCGGCCGAGCCTGGCGGAGCGGAGCGACTTTAAAGGAGAAGTAATGGCAATTTATTTACCCAGCGTGGCGGACGAGACTGACCTCACCCTGGATGACCTGACTCCCAAAGAAATTGTTTCGGAACTGGATAAGTACGTGGTCGGGCAGCATGACGCGAAACGGGCCGTGGCCATCGCGCTGCGCAACCGCATGCGCCGGCAGAAGCTTCCGCCGGATATCGCGGAAGAAATCATGCCCAAGAACATCATCATGATTGGCCCC
>DASTPO010000441.1:0-9674 GCA_035762225.1 Candidatus Angelobacter sp. | reverse complement strand
CGGACGACCCACGCCTTGAAACCGCGATGAGCCTTTTAATCGCCCATGCCACTGCGCAACGGGCTTCAGGCAAGACCGGACAGCCGAGCATCACGGTGCTGGATGAATGCTGGTTTTTGCTCGATTCACCGGTACTTGCTCCGGAAGTGGTCCAGTTGTTCCGAACCGCGAGAAAGCGCAATGCCAGCGTGTGGGGTATCAGTCAGACGGCCGAAGACTTTGTTGGCTCGGAAGGCAAGCCGAGGGTGCATGGCGCCGGCATCGTGAAGAATTCGAGCACCAAGATCGTGGGCCAGCAACCGGGGGACATGACGGCCTTGAGGGACCACTTACACCTGAATGAAACGGCCCTGCACCAGATCAAGCACTTCAGTGCGCCGCGTAAGGGCCGCAGTGCCGATGCTTTGATTGTGATCGGTGAAAAAGCTGAGGCCACGCACACGATTCGCCTGGTGCCCACGCCGCTCGAGTATTGGATTACCACCACCTACGCGCGAGAACGGGTGTATCGGACCTGGTGGAGTGCACAGCACAAAGACATGCCGCTCATCGAAACTTATCGTCAACTGGCCAGGAAATTCCCATTCGGTCTGGCGGAGGTCGAGCCGCTCCCGGAGGAGCAATCGATGGAAGTGAAGAAAGGAGTGCAGAGGTGAAAAAGCGCGTTTCAAAACGGGTGGCGGGAGTGTGGCTGCTATGCCTGATGGTGCTAGCGCCCATGGCTGCCCACGCCGGCGTAGCAGACATTATTACCCTGCTGAACACGATTACCAGCACCTTGCAGGGCAGCATTGGCCAGGCGCTGGGCAGCATTCAATCGATCACTACCACAGCGCGAAACTTCGAGCAGCAGGTAGTGTGGCCGGTCACGCTGATCAATCAGACAAGGGCCGAGATTGCACAGGTGCGGGCTCAATGGACGAGTTTGGCCGGGCAGATTCAAAGCATTCCGACCAATAGCGCCCGTCTGACCAATCCGAGGCAACTCGAGGCGCTACTGCGCGGTCAACTGGGCGGGAACCGGGGCCAAATCAGCGCGTCTTACAACCAGATTTATCAAGCTCTTCCACCGGCAAATCAGGCGACCCCAGCCCAGCGCAATCTCATGGATATCGACGATGCGCTTGCGCTTGGAGCCCTCAAGACCGCGACCGCATCGGACCAGGCCAGCCAACAGATGTTGAATGTGGCCGATGGGCTGGAGCAACAGGCTGTGTCCTCTGCGCCTGGCAGCGCGGAAATTTTGACCGCTCAAGCGCAGGCCTCCAATCTCCAGAACCAGGCAATGTTGCAGCGCATGCTAGCGGCGGAGTTGCGCCAGGAAGCTGCAAGGCTGGCGCATACAAATGCCTTACGCAAACAGAGCGCTGATGCGAATCGGACGCTGCGCAACAGCTTGCAGCAGATTTTGAGCAGGTAGAGGTGACTTATGGACAGACAGACATTCAATAAATTTGCCAAGCGTATTTGTCTGGCGGTGCAGGGAAAGGTGATTTTCGTTGCTGCGCTGGCCGCTTTTCTGTTGATGGCACCACTGGGCGCCGGAGGACAGTTCGGCCTTGATCCTTGCTGTGCCATTATCTCTGCCGGCCTCAACACGATCTCAAGTCTCCTGACGAATGTTGTAGCCAGACCCCTCTCGCAGATTCAGCAGATCCAGCAGGAGATGGCAAACTTTCAGCAACAGGTGATCTACCCGACGACCGCCATTAATAATGCTCGGGGACTCGCCTCGCAACTCCAAGGCCAGCTACGCCAGATCAATCAGCTGTACCGGTTGCCCATCAACAGCGCCACTTTGCCGACGCCACAACAGCTTGAGCAGGCGCTTTTGTCGCGCAACCCACAAGCTTTGGGACAGGTGAGCCAAGGTTACGCCGCGGTCTACGGGAGCGTAATGGCCCCGGCGGACGCTCCGCAGCCGATTCGTGACCTCGTAGACATGAGCGATGCCGAAGCTGAGGCGGCGCTCAAGAAGGCCGTGGAGCTGGATGCCCTGGCGGATGTGGAACAGGCTGCAGCCGATCAGATCAGCCAGCAAATCCAGGGCGCGGCCCCGGGCAGCGCGCCCATCCTCGAAGCCCAGGCTTCCGCGTGGCTGGTCCGCGCGAATGCTTACACGCAGTCGGCGATGGCCGAGCTGATACGCGTTCGTTCCATTGACCTTGCCAACACCGGCGCGCAGCTGAAAGTCAATGCCACAGATGTAAACACTTTGCGCAATAACACGAGCCAAGCCCTGCAGCGGGGGACGCAATAGCCATGTTTTATTTTCAGCAATTACTCAGCCAGGGCCTGAACGGAATTGACAGAACGGCCATGCTCACGACCGTCGTCGGTATCGGCTACACCATCCTGGTTGTCGGGTTCCTGACAGGCCTCTATCAATCGGCCTTGCGCGGTGGCGACGTGCAGGCCTTGGCCATAAGCGGTATTAAGTACCTCGTTGTTGCCATGATTCTTGCCAACTGGAGCACAGTGTTTCGCGCAGTCAACGACTCGTTCAACCAGATGGCGCAATTCATTGATAACAGCTCCGGCGCCGGCGATATGTTCCTGAGTTGGTTGGATCAGCTGCAACAACAGTTCACCAACAACGGCAACAATTCCATCCTGCCCTCGATAACCGCGAGCTTTGCGGCTATCACCACGGCCCTGGCGGTCCTCCTCGCCTACATCATTTACGCCTTGATGGTGGTGGTCTTCGCTTTCTTCTATGTGCTCTACGGATGCGTCCTTTATGTGCTGGGGCCACTAGTGCTGGCGCTTCTACCGATGGCCGGCGTTGGTCAACTGGCCAAGAGTTACGCGGTGAACCTGATGATCTGGAACGCCTGGGGCATCGTGTATTCAATCTTCGGTTCCCTCATTACAGCTATTCAATTTAACCGTGTCGACGAGGTGATGAATCAGGGTTTCCTGCAGGGATTTTTTCGCGGATCATCCAGCGCGCCGGTTCTGGGGATGGTCAGCATCTTTTATGCACTGGCCCTTGGTCTGATTCCATTTATTGCCAAGAAGTTGATTTCCGGGGACGTTGGAGCGACAGCAGGCTCGCTGGTAAAGGCTGCAGCGACAGCGGCCGGCGCGCTGATCTCGGCGGGCGCTGGTTTCTCAGCCGGAGCTGGAGCTGCATCAGCAGCAGCACCAGCGATGGCCTCTGCGGGCGTCGGCGCGTCAGCGGCTGCCGGTAGCAGCGCCATTGCATCCTCTTCTGCTCCCCCACCACAACCTAGCATGGCGCAAACCATTCGTGCCGGAGTTATGAGCGCAATGGATGAGGCCACACCACCGCCAGCTGCACCCAATGATAGCGGAGCAGGAAAGCAACAGACAGCAGCGGCGCCCGCCGGCGGTGGCGGAGGCAGAAGCTCAAAACGGGGAACTGCTTCTGCTCCCGCTCCCGCCTTTCGGCCAATGGGAGTCACTCAGACAGTAGCGTTCCATGCGGGAAGATTCGCCAGTGGGATCGTGAGCGGCGGCAGCAAGAAAAGCGATGGGACGCAAGAGAAGGCGGGAGCTGGAAAGGAAGGCTAACAATGCCGCTTCGGTATCGCGGTGGGATTTACGAGCCCAAGGACAGCCGCTTTCGTCCGTGGAATATCAGTACGCTGATGGCCTTTGTTATTGGCAGATTCTTGGGCCGTTGGTTTCGAAGCAGGAGAAAAGGTCATGTGGTTAAAGAAGGCAGATCTTAAGAAGAAAGAGGAAGGTCCAGAAAAGTTGCGTTATAGCCGCTATTACGAGCACGACGGTGCCTTGCGTGCCTATGCGAACCGCGCGATGCTTTTGGCGTTCATCTGCGTGCCGGCAACTCTGTTGGCGGTCGCCATGGCCGTATACGTACGCCTACAGCCGCCAACCATCATTCGAGTCGATTCGGGCGGATATGCCACTGTCCTCGGTGGAAGGCCAGAAGTCGCCAAGCCAGTGCTAGTGTCTCAGGGCGTCAACGCGGAGCCCAACGATTTTGAAAAGAAGGCTTACGTCCGCCTGTTCCTGGACCGCTACCTAAGCTTCTCGCCCGATAGCGTGAACCGCAACTGGGCTGAGGGCCTGAACATGATGACCGCCAATCTACGGCGGGCCACCATGGCGACAATCGAAAAGAACAATGTGGTGGGAATGATTCAGGACGAGCAGATTACTTCGGTCTTTCACCTCCGGTCGCTTGAACCGGCGAATGACGATGCGCTCACTTTCACGGCGTTTGGAGCGAAGGAGGTCCACCGCGTCCGCGATCACCAGGAAACCACGGACAAGCTGGTCGGCGAATTTCATGTTCGGCTGATTACCGAGCGCCGCTCAGAGGCAAACCCCAGTGGATTGCTGATCGCTGAATACGGCGAGCGCCTGATCGAAGGAGAGCGCAGGGATGCGATCGCACGCGATACCTCTTTGAGCAGTTCGAATTGAGGACCACCATGGACGGAACAAAGGCAGCAAGTGACAGCGCAGCCGGATCTTCCGAGAGGAACGGCCGCCGACGGCGCTGGGAGATGACCAACGAGAACGTGCGCTATTTCCTTCCCAAGCCGGGCAGTTCCGGTGAAAAACCGGAAATGGGCCAGGAGATGGGGGGTGAAGGCGAAGCCTTGGTGCAGGCATTTAAATCCGGCCAGGTGTTCTACACGCTGGTCGCATGGAAGGCGGTGCCGGAGATCAACGGAAACGAACCGAAGATCGTGAAACAGGCTTTGTCCCGAAGCTGAACACGGGACGCGAGTTGGCACGAGTTTTCAAAAGAGACCAACAGGCACTTCGGGCCTTGCGGTCCTTTGAAGACCCTACACATTTCATGTAGGGAGATGTGCTGACCCGGCTCTAGTCGGTGCCTGGCCAGAAACCCAAAACAGGGAGGCCAGGCAGGCGGAGTGTACGGGGATAGCAAAAAGCCCCTTAGTCAATGCCGGGTTTCCCGCAGCAAGAACTAAGGAGCTTCACAATCATGGAAAAGTCTGGCAACAAAACGAATAAGTTTTCAATCGAGCAGGTTGTTACGCTTGACATCGATTCAGCAGGAAGTGTGACCCAACGGCTCACAAACCTGGAGACGACGCTGGAGAGCACCCTTCTCAATGCGCTGTATCCGGGAATCAAAGTCGCTGTTGTGAACGTGCCGAACGAGCCTCTGGATGCTTACGAGGAATCGCAGGTCGAAAGCGCAATGGCGAACCTTAAATTCAAGAACACTTTTTACAGACTAGTTGGGGCGAGTGGTTCGTCCAAAGACGGAAAGTTCTACTTCGTGGACAAGGACCACAGCCAGCCCATTGCTGAACGCTTCCAGCATTGGCCACAGGCAGCCATCGTTTACTTCGGCATCCTGGTCTCCAACTGCAAGGTGGTGATCGCGGAGGCGGATGTATCGGTGCTGGTGGTTGAGGACCACATATTGGGGACCAATGACTGCCGTGGCTGGATTCGGCAATCTTTGTTCTCGAAGCTTCAACTGCCGGAAAACTGCTTCTACCAGTTCCGGCTGGCGTTTGAAAGGACGCAAGCCAAGGGGGCCTTCAAGATCATGGATGACGAGGCGGCGCAGCTGGTCGACGCCGACATTGTTCTCCCGGAAAGCGCGGTCAAACCAGGCCTGAAGGTGCCAGTCATGATGTACTCGGTCTTTGGCAAGGGCCGCAGGTTTCACGGGCCCGTGGTGCTGGGGATTCGCGAATTTTCGCGCAAGCTTGAATTCCAGTCCAGCTACACGCTTATCGAACATGCTCCCGATGACTCGATCCAGCTTGAGATCCTGCCCGAGGCCCTCGGTCAGGTGCGCAGGCTGAACGATTCTATTAGCGAAGGCCGGTACACGGAACTGCTTGAGCTCCTGGGACGGGACGACTCGGACAAGGCTCAGGACGAAGAGGTACGCACACTGGAAGCGGCTTTGCTGGCTGATACCAGCGGCCATATCGTCCGCTATCCCTACATCAACAATCAACTTAACCGTCTGCTCGCCCGCTGGGCCTTCAAAGCGGCGACGGGGGGCGGATTTCATCTGCCGGCTTTTGCTCTTGCCGACGATGGCTATCTGGTTCTTCATGATGGACGGCTCTATGCGGGGTCCGACTGGATCTCGAAACAGCAGGCTATTGTGTCGCTTGCGTCCAAGCGAGGTTTGTGCGTCCGTTATCCCATCCGTATGTGCGAGGACCTGCTGCCGATGGAACAGATCGGTTCTGCAGAACTCATCGTGCAGCTCGATCGCAGTCTGGCTGAGCAGGGATGCCGGTCAGCCCACGACCTGGCGGAGCGCATTGCGACGCAGCAGCTGCTTCTGGAAGGCACTTACGTGCTTCACTCAGACGCAGCCAAAAGGAACGGCGGCGATTTCGATTTTGATTGGGTCTGCATTCTGGAAGAAAACCGGTTTCCTCGCTTTGTGCGGAAGAGGTTTTCTCATACGAACGAGTTTCACCAGCAGAAGATGAAGCTGCGAAAGGCCAGGTCTCCCTGGTGGAACCTCGAACATGTGGCGATCAAAGCCCGGGGAAATCAGATCGGAATGATTACCGACCTGAAGACCTCTTGCCTGGCAGCCGGCAGGAGCGATCTTGCCTACCAGCTCGTCACGGAATTGCAGAAGGCGCTCGACAGTCTGAAGCACGAAGTCGAGCCCGACCCCAAGATCATCGCCGACATTCGCCAACAGGTAAATTCCGCGCCGTGGCTCAAGTACAAGAACGAACCACGGATTTCCGATTTACCCGTTCACCTCGATGTGGACGACAATGACCGCATCGGCAAACTCTATAACCATGTTCGCAAGGAGATCGAGGACCTGCTCACGGCGAAGCTGCCCATTGAGGAATTCAAAGGATTGATTTCGGGGGAATGCGTGACCCGGCCGATGTTCGATGAATGCCGCTATGTGAACAGTGTATATGCCGCGGTGGTGGGTCGTATCTCTGAGCGCCAGGGCAAGCTCAAAGCTGCTCTCGACCAGGCACAGGCCGAATGGGAGGCGGTGCGCAAAGACGCGGACAAGGAACTGCGGAAGCAAAAGCTGCTGCTGCGCCGCAAAGCCTATGCTGCTCACTACCAGGGTGAAGAACGGGCCAAGCAGGAGATGAAAGCGATTATCTCCTATGTGCGTGTCTGGGCAGTTAGCAAAACCGAAAACAGGATGGGATGGTGCCAAGCTCTGAACCGCGTTGTATGCAGCGGCCAGGGCAGCGGTTCGATCCTCTTCCATGCATTCCCGCAGGAACTGGTTGCAAAGCTTGCGCAACAGACCGGCGGCAAGACCGTCCGGGTTGTGGTACCGGAGGTGTCCGGAATGTCGATCCATCGAGACTCCGAAGGGCGCAGTTTCCTGGTCGAAAAAATTGAAAGCGGGGAAAAACATACCTTCCTGTTTCAGTACCGGGACGGCCAGTTTTTCTTCGGATAGTTCAACCCTTAACTTAGAACGGAGCCGGAACAATCCGGTTCCGTTCGCTAAGAATTCGAGGTTCATCATGAAACGTGCCCTAATGTGTCTGCTGACGATGTATGCGGTTGTCACAGCTGCTGACGAGCTGAAGGTGAGTCAGCCGGTTTCGAGTGAGGTAATCCATGTTGCCACCGCGCTTGACCACCTGACTGTGCTCGAGTTCGGAGAGCCAGTCACCATGGCGGCCGTGGGCAGTCCGGCCTTTCAAATCGAGCGTCATGGGGACAAGGTCTTTATCAAGCCCCTGAACGCGGGTGCCTCGACCGACCTCTTTATCTGGACCGCTTCTCGCCGCTTCGCCTACGAGCTAGAACCCCCAGGGGAGGTGAAGAACATGAATTTCGCAGTGGATAGCCGTTTTACCACACCTGATTCGGTGCCAGACAGCAGCGTGCGCTTGGAGGAAATTGCCGACCGAGCGTTCACGCGTGCGTTTCTTGACGCCGAGCACGTGGACTCAGCCAGCATCAAGGAGGCCAAGGACTGTATCACCGTCCGAATCGAGCATGTATTTCAGTACCGGAACAATCTCTACATCCACTACTCGGTACACAATCAGTCAGCACGTCCGTATCGTGTGAGCGCTCCGGCCGTCGCTGAGGCAATTGCTCCGCACGCCACCATCTCAATCATGTCGCTTCAACACACTCAGCTCGACAACCAGCTCCTTCATAAACTGGGGCACTTGCGGGAGCGCCGGCTGACCCTCGCCCGAGCAGAATTGCAGAAGGAAGACATCCAGGCGGGCGAGGAAACCCAGGGCGTAGTCGCCATCCGTGAACTGGTCGCCGGGCCAACGATTTTGCAACTGACCTTTGCGCAGGCAGGCTCCCACCCCGTGCAGGCCACCATGGTGTTCTAGGATGCCAGGGCAGTACATCACGGAAACCGAGATGCGGATGCTCCTTCGCGACGCCTTTACGCAGGATCCGGAAAAGAGCTTTCTCGGGCAAATTTGCCGGAATGCATCTGATCCGGCCATGCCGCGTAATACAAATGACCGCTTCCGCATTCATCCTTTGTGGCTGATTCTTGGCCTGATCACGGCGTTTGTGATCGGAGTGTTTTTCTATTTCAGTTTTGCCAAATGATCAATCACAACAGCTACGAATACGGCCGCCGCGAGTATCAACGCAGGCATGAAGACAGCACCGCGCTTGTTCTTGTGGTCCTGGCGGGAGTCTTATTTGGGATAGGCTTCTATCTTCTGTTTTTCCGCTTTCATATTCGCACCCGTCAAATCGTCGAGCTGAGCTTCTATGTGATCGCACTGATTGGGGCGGCGATCAGCGTTGTGTGGTATCTCAGCCTTCGCAAGAAGCGGATCGAGAACGCCTGGCCCCATCCTGCGGTGTTTGTTCCTATGCTCAAAGATCGTCGCTATGTTGAGCGGGCCGTTGCGCAAAACTCCATCATTCCCGGCTACGACATTTACGCGCGTCCCTGGTACTGGTCTGACAACGCACGGCGTATGCAAGCGGTAGTGGTTGGCCAGTCAGGTTCCGGCAAGACGACATTGCTTCACAACATTGCGAGTCAGGACATTCGTCGGCAACATAACGGTCGCCATTTGCCCGTGATCATTTTTGATGGCAAGGGTGATCAGGAGTTCCTGAACGGCCTTCTGCCGGAGATTGCCGCTGCTGGCCGTCTTCATCACTTGCGCGTCCTGGATCCATTCCGCCCCGAAATCTCCGTGCGTTTCAATCCGCTCTATAACCCGGGAGGCTCCAGCCAGGAACTGGTAAATGCCTTTTTCGATTCTTTTCTGCAGCGGCAGGACTTCTTCCGGGGACACCAGGCAGCGTACTTGAGTGACGTTTGCCGTGTGCTCGACTACACGGGAAAGATCTACAGCATTCCCGATGTGTTGGTAATGGCCAGGGATGAGCTGGTGTTGAAAGAACAAATTGCCAAAGCCACGCGCAGCATAAGCCATCAAGCCAACTTATCGCAGCAGCGGCGCCAAAATTTTGAGATGTCAGCCAAGAACCTGCTGCAGTCGCTTGAAGATCGCGAGCGTTTGCAGAAGATCCAGGGCTTGCTCAACGAGCTGGGGACGTTCATTGAGGACGACCTTTCTGTCATTACCAATGCTTATGACGATCTGTTGACGCTGGATGAGATCGTGGATCAGGAGTTGATCCTTTTCGTCTCCTTGAACACCAACAAGAACGCCAGAGCCGTCACGGCTCTGGGGCGAATGCTGCTGCAGAACCTCCAACTCATGGTCGGT
>DASTPO010000440.1:0-5601 GCA_035762225.1 Candidatus Angelobacter sp. | reverse complement strand
TGAACCACCGAAACTGCCTCAGGTCGATTTCTATTGCTTCAGTCTCTGACCACCTCAACGTTGCCGCCGGTCACCGACATCTTGATGACGCGATATTGATCATCGACCCACAGGACCCATTGCACGGCATCCGATTCGGCGCCCTGATCATTCAACCAGGTGAGCGACTGCGGGCCGTTGGTTTCCAGCCTGATCTTGTTGAGTTCGCGCTCCGTGCCCTTGATCATGACCTTGTCCTGGCCAAGAAGTTCAAGAGTCGCGGTGCCGGAGACGTGCTGGTGGGGAACCAGAATGACGAACTTGCCGGTTGCGCACACCAGGTCATTATTCTGCCGCTTGCAGCCCGTGGCCAGATACCACCACAAAAGCACTTCACGCTGGGAGAAGAAGTTGTCATCCAGAATTACGGTGGAGAGCGGCAGCATATGCGGGACATCCACTTTTTTCTGGTCGGCCGGGACCACGTGCTCCACCAGAAGCTGGTCCTTGGCTTCAACAGAAGACTCTTCTTTTAGCGGAACGGTGGCGTGCCAGACATACGAGCGCAATTCGCCTTTGGCGGAAATCTGCATTTCCGCCGTCTGGTTGGCTTTGAATTTGCCGTCATCAAACTTGATCTCCGAGGTGGCGGTGGAGTAGTCAGGATGGCGCTCACCGTTCATGGTTTCGGTGATGTTAAACGTCTCCGTCCCCACGCGCTTGCCGCTCAGAAAAATGCCGAAGCTGCCGGAATCGGCGACCTTGGAGGCGCCTTTCTCCTTTTTCTGGTCAGCCGCGTTAACCACCACCGACGATGCCAGCATCGCGCTCAAGAGAATGGCGAACTTTAGTGCTTTCACTTTTCTACCTCCAGTTTTGTAACCGTTGAAACCATCCGCTCGATCTGGGCCGCAACCTGGTCGACGGGAAGGCCCAGCGTCTGCACTCGAAATTGCGCCCGCTCGTAGTCTGCCCGCCGAGCGGCAAATAACCCGGCAAAATGCGCTTCCTGCTGCGCCAGCGGCCGGGCCTTGGCCTCAGCCTGGCAGCGCCGCCGCAATTCCTCCAGCGGAGCTTCCAGCAGGACCGTGATGGCGCCGGCCTGCTCCAGCAACCAGCGGTTTTCCGGCTGAACGAACGCGCCGCCGCCGAGCGCCAAAATGTGATCCTGCGAAGGACTGTTGTCCTCCAGCATAGCGCGCAGAGCCGAAGTTTCCATACGGCGAAAGCCTGTCTCTCCGCCTGAAGCGAAAATCTGAGAGACGCTTTGTCCCGCGCGCTGCTCGATCACATCATCCAGATCGTAAAACTTCCAGCGTAGCCGATCGGCCAGAACGCGGCCGACGGTGGTCTTGCCTGCGCCCATGAACCCGATCAGCACAATGCGCCGCATTTAGTTTTACGGACGCCCGCGCGCCAGGCGCGTGCTGGAGTTTCTGGCAGCAGATGAGACCATAAATTTGTGGCGGCGCGAAAAAGCGTGGCTTAAGAGCGCCGTTATTGCTTCTTCACGCGGATTTTACCACTGAAAGATTGGAGCTCAACCGAAGATGAGCCCGAATTGGAGGTACCTGCAAAGGAACGTCCCTGCTGCGGAATAAAGCTCTGGTGGGACTTTTGCTGGAGGGGAAAATCATTTTCCACGGAGCCGTTTCTGGAGCGCGCGGAAAGGTCAACCGAGGCGGTGGGAGGCAGCGTGACGTCAATGGCGCCGCTGTGCGTGGTCATGATGTAGTCGCCGCCGCCGGAGCAGTCGCCGCGATAATCAATGTTGCCGCTGGTTGTACCCACCGTGACCCGAGGTCCGGTAACAGAAACCAGGTGGACCGCGCCGCCGCTGGATTCAACGTCAACATGGCCGCCGGTGACGTTCCTGAGCGTGATGGGCGCGTTCATGCTGCGCACGTGCACATGGGATTTGGCCACATTGCTGACCGCCATCTGCCCGGTTTCAGAGGAGAAACTGATGTCGCCGCTGAGACCATCGGCCGTGACCGGCGCCGCAATTGTACTGACGCTTACTGCCGTTCCGAGAGGGACAGTAACATCAAGGTCAACGCGAGCTTCGTCGGCAGTGGGTTTTTGCCCGGAAAGCGCGTGCGTGATGAGTTCGACGCGCTGCTTGTCCGCGGTGGTGTTCTGGTCAACTTCCACCTTGTCAGAGTGAGTGGTGTAAGAGATCAGCAGTTGGTGTCCGGGCGCCGAGTGTAGAGTTACCGAACCGTCGCCGTTCATGATGTTGAGCGAGCCGCCGGGAGCGATCTCAAGCCGCGTTTCCTTGCGATTGTCCGCGGCGTGGGCCAGGCCGGCGCACACGGCAACGGTAAGGCTGGTGGCAACGAATACAAGAGTGAAGCGGCCGCGTCGGCGTGCTTTGGTGCTCCGTGCTGCGGTACTGGTTAGCTCGCTCATTACCGTGCCAGCCTCCTCATCCGCTCAGGGCAGCGAGCGGGCGATTGCCATCTGGTAAAGCATTTCCTTTTGCTGATAGGCGCTCAACAACAACTCCTGCGCCTCGGCGTCATTCGGATCCTGCTGGGCCGCCTGCTGCGCGTCAGCAATGTACGAATTGGCTTCGCGCAAGCTGGTTTCATAGGCGCCTCGGGCATCCGGGGCTTCCTGGGAAACCTGGGCAATGAGCTGCTGGTCATCGCCATTGAATTGTGCTGAATCAGCAGAGCTATTCTGCGCCGATAACTGGTCTTGTGGCAACTGGCGAGGTTTATAGTTGGTAATCAGAACGGCAAATGCGATGACTGCGACTGCGGTCATCAACCATCCTAGGGGCGTCCAGTTTTTGGTTTGGGTCGAGTTTTTCGTTAAATGTCCCGGGGGGGACATTCGACCCTCCGAGAGCAATCCTTCTCTTTGCAAGGACTGCTCAATATTGTTCCATACCCGTGGATTCGGGTCATGCATGGGTAAAAGCAGTTTTGCCTGGTCGGCAATGTAGCGGAGGTCTCTTACCAGCGCGGCGCACGAATCGCATGTCCGCAAATGGCTTTCCTCTTCCGCCTTGCCGCCCGACTCAATAATGTAGGGCAGTACTTCCTGGAACTGCTGGCAATTCATCTTTATGTCATCCTCTCCCAGCTTACGTTGCAGTTGCCATAGCTCTTTCCGCTGTCTTGCCGTTCATTTCTGCCGGCCGATCATCCAGCCTTACGCCATGGACCACTCTTCGCTCAGCCCTCTTCTTCGTTATTACCTGCGGGCGGCCTTTTCGGCTCTACTGAGCTTCAACAAGTCACGCAGTTTCATGCGTGCCTTGTGCAATTGTGACTTGCTGTTACCAATCGAACATCCCATCATCTCTGCAATCTCGTTGTGTTCGTAGCCTTCAACGTCATGCAGGACGAAGATAATTCTGTATCCTGGCGGCAGGCTTTCAATCGCCCGCTCCAGGTTCACTCGATCAATCGATCCCGCCAGCACATTGTCTCTGGCGCCGATGTCTTTCTTCGGACCATCCTCATGCTGCGGCTCCAGCGCTTCATCCAGCGATATCTCCGGCAAGCCTTTCTTGCGCAGATGCATCAGCACCACGTTCACCGCCAGCCGATGCAACCACGTCGAAAACGCCGACTCGCCCCGGAACGTCGCTATCTTTCTATAGAGCTGCAGAAAGGCTTCCTGCGTCAGGTCTTCCGCTTCCGCCGTGTTCCCTGTCATCCGCAGACACAGCGAGTACACCCGCCGCTTGTGCAGTCCATAGAGGCCTTCAAAGCTTTCCGCGTCACCGCCCTTGGCCCGCTCAATCGCCTCTGCTTCGGTCAGCCCGGATGCGACTATTTTTTTTGCTTGTGTCAATTTGCCCTTTGGAGGCCGCTGCTCCCTTAGGATGCGGCCTTGTAGCTGCTTGGTTATCCGCCCCGTCCAGCTTAGGTTACGATATCCTGCCCACCGTCAGGCCATCGCCTGGACATGATCAGGCCACTTCAGGCCCGTCGTCGTCGTTCCCCTGCACCTCTCCCAAATCCCGACAGAAAGCGGCATTTCCAGCCAATCTCAGTATACGAAAGGACTTACTTTTGTCCTCTGCGGCCCCCAAAGCGGACGCTCAACTCTGGATTCCGCGCCCAACCTCTTGGTCTCACCCAAGTCTTGGCCCGGCCCGTGCCATGGCTCCTTCTTTCGAATGGGGTGCCAGGGCCCTTCTTATGAATAGGGTATTGAAGCCGTTTCCGGGAACTTTGGTTGCCTGTGCCGTCACAGGAAGCATCCAGCCACCGGCCAGCCCCCACAGTTCCCGGAATCCGTCCGGTTCCCGCTTACCCGATGGCAACAACTCCTCGCTTCGCCAGGATCGTTTCCAGCTCAATCACCTGTAGCGGACACTCTTCCCAATTATTCTTCCAGCACACAATCAGGTCGCAATCGGACACTTTATGCCCATGCGCCAGGAAGTTCCTGCTTTCGAACTCAAACTCAATCCTTACCCGCTGCCAGCGGCCCGGTTCCACCTCCATATAGGCCTCGCAATCCGGAAACTCCGCCTGCAGCCTCACCACCATAAAGCCCAGCTCTTTCGCCACCGTGCCAAACAGATACACCACGCCCATCTCGTTGGTCGGTGACAGCACCATGGCCAGCTCCATCATCGGACGCCCATAGATCGGCCGGTCGCTGAATACCCTGGATCTCAACATCCGGCCCTTCGTGCTGCCCGACGTCCGTCTCGCATCCCTGGCCGCCTCCCTTTCCCGCGCAATAACGTCCAGCACATCCCGCCAGTCCCCTTCGATCTTTTTCTCCCGGGCAAAGTCCTGTAGCCCTGCCGGCACATGCACCCATCCCCCGTAGCGGCGTATCAGCGGCCTCACGCTGTAGCTGCCATGCATCTCGTATTCCGCCATCGTCGGCAGCTTTCCCAGCGTGCGTACCAGCCCGGCCCAGTCTTTGAATAGCTCCGCCGCGTCGGCTTCATAGCCGGGGCCAGTCCTCCGCAGGCCGCACTCGCCCAGCGCGTTGCTGTAGGTCAAAAAGTGCTTGCGGATCTCATGCTTGCTCATCTTGGTCGCCCGCCGGACCTCGGTAAATGTCGGCACATGCCCCAACCGGGCCGCCGACTCCTGTATCGCGACAATGACTTCTTCTTTGCTCATGACATACTCCAAAAAGGGAAGGGAAATTTCGGGTGTGCTCCTGGTTCCGGGTGCTCTTGGATCTTGGGTTCTTCGATTTCCTGGATGCTTCGATTTCCTGGATGCTTCGATTTCCGGATGCTTCGATTTCCGGATGCTCGATTCCTGGGTGCTTCGATCCCCGGATGCTTCGATTTCTTGTTGACTGAGGGCCCGAGCCTGCTCCTTGCCGGACGCGGCTCTATCTTGCAGCATTGACAGGGTTTACCGTGTCAGATGTAACCTTGGGTTGCAGCTCTGGCTGGGAGCCAGGAGATGGCAGCTGGGCTGCTTTCCCATCGAACTATAAGCGAAACCAGCCACAGAAATCAATAAGCTTTTAGGCCGATTTCCGTCTGAGAAACAGGCCATCTTGACAAACAAATGTGCACGAACAAACCGATTTTGAAACCTATTTTCATCTTCTAAACACTCGTGTGCCACAGCCGCCCTCTCTCGACCAACCGTGGACCGCAGGCGCCCTCGCCTGCGAAGAACT
>DASTPO010000439.1:0-18080 GCA_035762225.1 Candidatus Angelobacter sp. | reverse complement strand
CGCACTGCTTAGGTTAGAATCAGCTTCACCCATGAAAAAGGCCATCGATCATCTGCGGAAATCAGACCCCGTTCTGGCTTCTATTATTGACCGCGTGGGCGCCTGCACCATGAATTATCGCGAGCCTACATTTGAAATGCTGGCTCGCGCCATCGTTTTCCAGCAGCTCAGCACCAAGGCCGCCACCACAATCTACAAGCGCCTGGAAGAGGCCGCCGGCGGGCGCCTGACCCCGGAATCCATCCAGGGCCTGAGCGTGGGTGAAATGCGCCGGGCCGGGCTGTCGCGGCAAAAGCTGGGCTACATTCGCGATCTCGCTGAGCATGCTCTGAGCGGCAAAGTTGATTTCGCCCGCTTGCCCTCGATGAGCGATGAAGAAGTGATCGTGGCCCTCACGGACATCAAAGGCGTCGGCGTCTGGACCGCGCACATGTTTTTGATCTTCTCCTTGCGCCGGCCGAACGTGCTTCCTGTCGGCGACCTGGGCGTCCGCATGGCCATCCAGCGCGCCTACCGCAAGCGCAAGCTGCCGCCTCCGAAACAGATTGAGCAGATCGCCAGAAGCTGGCACCCCTACTGCAGTTTTGCCGCCTGGTACCTGTGGCGCAGCCTGGAACTGCCAAAAGCTGAAGCCCCGAAGCGCAAACGACCCAAAGTAACGCGAAAAAAGCTGAAGTCGCGATGACTCCTCCCGTGCCCCATCATGCTTTGTAATAAAGCCTTTTTGGTAGAATCGTTGTGCAAATGCCTGCTGATCGCAAAATTCGTGTCCTGGTCGCCAAGCCTGGCCTCGACGGCCATGATCGCGGCGCCAAGGTAATTGCCCGGGCCCTGCGCGATGCCGGCATGGAAGTCATCTACACCGGTTTGCGCCAGACGCCGGAAATGATCGTCAGCTCCGCCCTGCAGGAAGATGTCGATGTCATCGGGCTTTCCATCCTGTCGGGCGCGCACAACGCCATCGTGCCTCGCGTCTCAGAGTTGCTCCGGCAAAACAAGATGGAAGATGTCCTCTTTCTGATCGGCGGCATCATCCCGGAACAGGACTTTGAGTTCCTCAAGAAGTCCGGGGTAAGCGGCATTTTCAATCCTGGCACTCCGATGGACGAGATCGCCGAGTTCATCCGCAAAAACATCAAGCCGCGTGGCGTCATCACAGCCTGATTTGTTGATCTCTCGTTAGCCCTCTCGCTGTGTCCCGGCTCCGCCATTTTCCCGCGTCTATGGGACGAATGACCCGAAAAGCCTGCTCCAAACTCACATTTAATTGCATCCACCGGAGCTAACCGCTGTAATCGCCGCCAGTCTAACGCGCCGTGAGAGGTACTTCCATGAAAAGACTGTTTCTTATCGGGTTGCTGCTGTCGCTGTGTGTCTGGGTATCGGCCTCAGATAAGCACCACAACTGGCATGGGGCCAACATCACCACCAATGACGATCCTGCCAGCGACGTTTGCAGTGATCACCTTCACATGAATGATGACGACTATCGCTCCAATGTTCGTGACGAAGAGTCGAAAACCATTGCCAACCAGGCTCTAACCATCACTGCGGAGCACAACGGCGGCATCCAGGTCACCACCTGGGACAAGCCGGAGATTGGCCTGAAATTGTGCAAGCAGGTCGCAGCAAACGATGAAGGTGAAGCGCGCAAGCTGCTTGCCGCAACCCACCTGGAAATCAACGGCTCAAATATTTCCATCAGCGCCCCAGGTGAAGACGATTATTCCCTCGGCACCCTTCTTCTCGTCCAGGCTCCGCGGAACGCCACCCTGAATCTCAATGTTCGCAATGGCGGAGTTTCCCTCAATCGCTTTATCGGCACGGCGGAGGCCCACGCTGAAAACGGAGGAATCTCCTTCTCCCACAGCAGTGGCAAGCTCACCGCGCAGGCGGAGAACGGTGGAATCTCCATCAAGGATTGCGGCGGTGATGTGAGCGCGAAAGTAGAGAACGGCGGCATCGCTCTCACCCTGCCCGAACATTGGGAAGGCAAGGGACTGGAGGCTCACTCCCAGAACGGAGGCCTGGTGGTCTCCATTCCAAAAAACTTTGCCGGCGGGCTTGAAATAACGGCCTCAGAGCACACGTCCATGATCTGTAAGGACGAGGCTTGCAGTTCCGGCGAGCGTACATGGGATAGCGGCCACAAGATGTTTCGCATGGGCGGCTCCAATCCTCAGGTGCGTGCGACCACGGAAAATGGCGGCATTGTGATCCAGCAGCGCGGCCAGGAGCATGGCGAGCTGTAAATCTTTTCTCAAAACGGTTCCCTCCTAGGGTGGCCGCGGATGAGCACGAAGCACGTGAAAAGGTGGTTTCCCTTGAAGGGGCCGCCTTCGCGGATTTCATGTTTATTTGCGGCTTTTCTACTTCGGTTTTCTCCGCTCAGCCCATATACTTGATCTTTAGCGGAACACATGACCACGCTGGACCAGATTCTCGCCGCCACGCGCGAACGCGTTACCCGCGCCAAAGAGCGGGCCTCTATCCGCCCTCTGGAGAAAGCCGCGGCCGGACACACTCCACGCGGATTTCGCAAGCGTCTTGCCGCCATGTCCCAGCTTGGCCCCGCGGTCATCGGCGAATTGAAGAAGGCGTCGCCCTCCAAGGGAACCATTCGCGGCACCTTCCCGGTTGGCGTGCTGGCCAACCAGCTCGCCCATGCCGGGGCCTCCGCGCTCTCCGTCCTCACCGACGAACAATTTTTCCAGGGCTCACTGGCCAATCTGCTGGAAGCCTCCGCGGCCACGGAGCTGCCTTGCCTGCGCAAGGACTTTATCATCGACGAATTTCAGATCCTTGAAGCGCGGGCCCATCACGCGGACGCAATTCTGCTGATTCTCGCCGCCCTCGACGATGCGACCTATCGCCGCCTGCTGGATTATGCCCGCGCGCTGGACCTGGATATCCTCTGTGAAGTCCACGACGAAGAAGAGTTGAGGCGCGCCATTGAGGGTGGGGCCGACATCATCGGCGTGAACAGCCGCAACCTCAAAACATTTCAGGTAAGCCTGGACACCATCGTCGATCTCGCCGGAAGCATTCCCAATCATGTGCTGCGCGTGGCGGAAAGCGGCATTGACAGCGGCGCTGAAATCCGGGAGCTGCACGCCGCGGGCTACCAGGCGTTTCTCATCGGTGAGGCGCTCATGCGCGCCGAAGATCCGGGACAGAAATTGCAACAACTTTTGCAGGAAGCAGGCTGGTATTCACCTTCTACCTCGGCATCTCCGCATTGGCGTGGCACAGTCCAGTAAGAGGCCAAAGTAAATCCCCCAAAGAACGTATGCGTACCTGGATCAAAATCTGTGGAACCACTTGCGTGGAAGACGCACTGAGCGCCATTAACGCGGGCGCCGATGCGCTGGGGTTTATCTTTGCTCCCAGCAAGAGGCGGATCACCGCGGAGCAGGCGCAGCAGGTTATTGCTGCATTGCCGCCGGGCGTGGAGCGGATTGGCGTCTTCATGAACAGCACGGCAGCCGAGATCGGCAGCGTCGTGCAGCAGGTTGAGCTAACCGGGGTGCAGATGCATGGCGGTGAGTTTCCGCCGGAAGTTTATGGCTATCTTCCTGAAGCTCGTCGTGACGCGATGCGCAAGATCAAGACGATTCCAGTCCGCGATGGAGTAGCGCTGAAGTTTGATAATCCTCCGGCTGGCATGGTGGATGCCTGGTTGCTCGATTCAGGCGCCGGCAGCGGCAAGACCTTTGACTGGAAGGCCGTGCGCGGCCAGCTCAACGGACGGCCGGAAAAATTCATTGTCGCCGGCGGCCTCACGCCGGAAAATGTCGCGGAAGCCGTGCGGACCTTTACCCCGTGGGGCGTCGATGTTGTAACCGGCGTTGAGCGCGAGCCCGGGCGCAAGGACCCGGAAAAACTGAAAGCATTTGTGGCAGCAGTGCGGAAGGCGGAAGCAAGATGAGCGGAAGCGCAGTGAGAAAAGAAAAAACCGTTGCCGGTCGATTCGGCGCTTATGGCGGCCGGTATGTTCCTGAAACGCTGATGGCGGCGCTGGAAGAGCTGGAAAGCGAGTATGAAAGGGCCCGGCGCGACAAGAAGTTTCGCGCGGAGTTTGAACGGCTGCTCAAAGAGTATGCCGGACGTCCAACAGCGCTCTTCCATGCCCGGCGGCTGACCAAAGAGCTGGGCGGCGCAAAAATCTACCTTAAACGCGAAGACCTTTTGCATACCGGCGCACACAAGATCAACAACTGCCTGGGCCAGGCCCTGCTCGCGGTGCGCATGGGCAAAAAAAGGATCATCGCCGAAACCGGCGCCGGCCAGCATGGCGTGGCCACGGCTACCGTGTGCGCGCTCTTCGGCCTGGAGTGCGTGGTCTACATGGGCACGGAAGACATGCGGCGTCAGGAGCTGAACGTCTTTCGCATGCGTCTTCTCGGCGCGGAGGTGCGCGGCGTGGAGTCGGGTTCGCGCACTCTGAAAGATGCCATCAATGAGGCCATGCGCGACTGGGTAACCAACGTGCGCAACACGCATTACCTTCTGGGGAGCGTGCTGGGAGCGCATCCTTATCCCACCATGGTCCGCGATTTTCATTCCATCATTGGCCGCGAGGCGCGCGCGCAAATCCTGAAAGCCGAAGGCAAGTTGCCCACCGCGATTATTGCCTGCGTCGGCGGCGGCTCCAACGCCATTGGCATCTTCCACGAATTTATCAGGGACAAGCGCGTCAAGCTGATCGGAGTTGAAGCCGGCGGGCGCGGCGAAGCGCTGGGTGATCACGCGGCCCGATTCCGCGGCGGGTTGCCGGGCGTGTTGCAGGGAACGTTCTCCTATGTTCTCCAGGACTCGCACGGGCAGATTGCCCTGACCCATTCGATTTCTGCCGGCCTGGACTATCCCTCGATCGGCCCGGAGCACGCTGCACTGGCTGATTCGGGCCGCGCTGAATATCTGGCCGCGTCCGACGATGAAGCCCTGGAGGCCTGCACGCGGCTGGCGCGTACAGAAGGAATCATCCCGGCGCTTGAGTCTTCGCACGCCGTGGCGGAGTGCATCAAGCGCGCGCCCAGGATGAAGAAGTCAGACATCCTGATCGTCAACATTTCCGGCCGCGGCGACAAGGATATTGGCATCCTGCGGGAGAGCCTGAAGATTGGTTGAGCGCGACCAGGGCCATGGAGACGCGGAAGCACGGAGGAAGGCAAGACATGAGTATTTGCAAGAACCAGGATGCAGGCCGCATTCGATTTGCGACACAGCCGGGGCTCGTCGTGTACGTCACATGCGGTGATCCCAACCTTTCCACCACCCGCGACATCATTCTGGCTGCCATCCGCGCCGGCGCCGATGTGATCGAACTGGGCGTGCCTTTCAGCGATCCCGTGGCCGATGGCCCGGTGATTCAGCGGGCCAGCGAGCGGGCCTTGCAACAGGGTACTTCGCTGCAAGATGTGCTCGATCTGGCGCGAGAGGTGCGCAAAGAGTCCCAGGCCGGACTTATCGTTTTTTCCTATCTCAACCCGGTCCTGCGCTTTGGCCTGAAACGTTTTTGCGCGGAAGCGGCCCATGCCGGCGTGGACGGAGCGCTTATCGTCGACCTTACGGTTGAGGAGTCAGACGAATATCGCCGGCTGATGGCCGCGCACCGTCTTGAGACGATATTCCTGGCCACACCCACCAGCCCTGACAGGCGCCTGAAGGCGATCGCCCAGGCTTGCCGGGGATTTGTCTATGCGGTTTCTCGCACCGGCATTACCGGCGCTCAGCAACAGCTTGCCGCAGATGCCGGTGCCCTGGTGAGACGTGTGCGCAAGTTTACCCGCCTGCCCGTGGCGGTGGGCTTTGGGATATCGAACGCAGAGCAATTTGCCCAGGTAGGAAAATTTGCCGACGCCGTAGTGGTCGGTAGCGCGATTGTACAGACGGTCGAACAAAATCCCGGCAGGGAAGCCGCGGCGGTAGCGGAGCTGATCGGCAAAATGAAGAATGGCGCCCGGCACACCGCGGCACAATGAAGAATTCCGGGTGAACCAGCCGCGGTCAATCGGCATTTAGATCGTTAAGCCAGCGGCCGCAATTTCTTCTTTTATAAAGTATGCGCGTTCCTGATATTCTATTTATCAGGAATCATGCCAATGGACATCGCCGAGTGGCGCAAGAAGATCGATGAGATGGACCGCCGTCTGGTGGAGTTGCTGAATGAACGGGCCCATGCGGCCCATGAAATCGGCAAGCTCAAGCGCAACACCAGCATGCCGATTTACGAGCCGCAGCGGGAAAAATCAATTTTTGAGAATATCTGCCGCCACAACCGCGGCCCTTTGCCTGACAGCGAATTACGGCAGGTATATGAGCGGATCATCGATGTGATGCGCAACATACAGAAGAATGAGATCGCTCCGAAAATGGAAGCGGGCGACCGGCATACCGAATTCGACGTGGAAGTGAACGACTAGACGTTTCATCCCGAGCGCAGCGAAAGAACGCCTATAGCCGCGAAGTTTGAACTGAACCGGCTATCTGAATCTGCACCGAGAGCATAGGAAATATACGGATCCTTCATCCGATGCGTGGGGATTCGGGTTTTCAAGGAATGCGACTTGCGCGGCGAGCCGGCAGCGTCAGGTGCAGACAATGATTTCTAGTACGAGAGTGTTGAGCGGTTTGGAGCGGAGCGACCAGGAGTTGGCTAGTAAACGGCGAGCCCGACTAGCGCGGCGAGCCGGCAGCGTCAGGTGCAGACAATGATTTCTAGTGCGAGAGTGTTGAGCGGTTTGGAGCGGAGCGACCAGGAGTTGGACAGTTAACGGCGAGCCCGACTAGCGCGGCGAGCCGGCAGCGTCAGGTGCAGACAATGATTTCTAGTACGAGAGTGTTGAGCGGTTTGGAGCGGAGCGACCAGGAGTTGGCCAGTTAACGGCGAGCCCGACTAGCGCGGCGAGCCGGCTGCGTCAGGTGCAGACAATGATTTCTAGTACGAGAGTGCTGAGCGGTTTGGAGCGGAGCGACAAAAACTAATGATAGTAGCCATGCAAGCTGAGGCAACCGAGGAGCAGATTCAGCAGGTGATTGAGCGCCTGATTAACATGGGCTTTGAGGTCCATCGCTCCACCGGCGCGCGGCAGACAGTGTTGGGAGCTGTCGGTGCGCGCCATGAGTTCGATATTCGCGATATCGAGGTTCTTCCTGGCGTCGGCGAAGCCCACCGCATCAGTTCGCCTTACAAGCTGGTGGCGCGGAGCTTCCGTCCGGAAGGTACGATAGTAAAGTTCCCCGGCGGCGTAAGCGTTGGCGGCGACGAAGTAGCGCTGATGGCCGGCCCATGTTCGGTGGAGTCGCGCGACCAGATTTTCGCCGTGGCGGAATCGGTCTCCCGCTCCGGGGCAAAGTTCCTGCGTGGCGGGGCCTTCAAACCCCGAAGCTCTCCTTACACCTTCCAGGGCCTGGGCGAAGACGCGCTCAAGCTGATGCGTGAAGCCGCGGACAAATTCGGCATGCTGGTGGTCAGCGAGGTCATGGAGATCAGCCAGATTCCGCTCATGCTGCAATACGTTGACCTGCTTCAGGTGGGCGCGCGCAACATGCAAAACTTCAACCTGCTGCGCGAACTGGGTAAGGTCCGCAAGCCGGTGCTGCTCAAACGCGGCATCGCCGCGACCATTGAAGAGCTGCTCCTATCCGCCGAGTACCTCATGGCCGGCGGCAATTACAACGTGATTGTCTGTGAACGTGGCATTCGCACTTTTGAGACCTATACTCGCAATACGCTGGATATATCGGCCATTCCCATTGTGAAAAAACTTTCTCACCTGCCCATACTGGCCGATCCGTCTCACGGCACCGGACGCCGCGACAAAGTCGCTCCCATGGGACGGGCCGCCGTTGCTGCCGGAGCTGACGGGCTGCTCATTGAAGTCCACAATTGTCCTGACAAGGCCCTTTCCGATGGCGCGCAGTCCTTGTATCCTGAGCAGTTTGCTCAACTCGTCGGCGAGTTGCGCGTGATTGCTCCGGCTGTGGGACGCAGGCTCGGCTAAGCTGAAGAAGCTGCCCGGTGTAACCACGCGCTGTAATACAGACTCTTACAGGTGTCGACTGTCTCCGCATGGCGATAAACCAAATCACGATCATTGGAACCGGCCTCATCGGCGGCTCGCTGGCTCTGGCCCTTAAAGCAGCCGGTTTCACGGGCAAGATTGTTGGCTGTGACCGTGCCGTCGTGCTGGATCGCGCCCGCGGCATGCGCGCCATCGACTTTGGCACCGAAGATCCTATTGAGGCGGTTGCCGGCAGTGATCTGATCGTGCTGGCCACTCCGGTTGGGGGAATCATTGATCTGATTGAGCGCATTGGGCCAATCGTCCCGCCGGAAGCCCTCATCACCGATGTGGGCAGCACCAAAAAAGAAATTATCGAACGCGCCAGGTCGGTGTTTGGCGACCAGAGCCCGCAGCGGTTTCTCGCCGGACATCCCATGGCCGGCAAGGAGCACAGCGGCCTGGAAAACGCCGAAGCCAGGTTGTTCCTGAACGCCGTCTGGCTGCTGGTGCCGCAGCCGCGCCAGGAAATGGAACGCGGCAAGATTCGCGAGTATTGCGATCTGCTGGAGCGCATTGGCGTGCGCTTGCTGAAAATGGAGGCCGATCGTCACGACCAGATGTGCGCCTGGGTAAGCCATCTGCCGCAGATGATGGCCACGGCGCTGGCCGCGACGCTGGTCGAAGAGCTCGGCGACAATCCTGATCTGCATGCCATTGGCGGGCGCGCCCTGCGGGAGATGACCCGCATCGCTTCCAGCCCATATTCCATGTGGCGGGACATCGCACACACCAATACCGCCAATATTGAGCGCGTGCTGGCCCGGCTGGAGCAGCGGCTGGTGCACATCCGCGAAAACCTGCGCACCCCAGCATTGCGGGAGGAATTTGATCACGCCAACAGTTTTGAGCTGGGGACCCGGGACGTGGCCGCTACGGTTCTGGTTCTGCCCGGCTGGCAGAATTCCGGTCCGCGGCACTGGCAGACGCTTTGGGAGCAGCAGAACCCCATCTTCCTGCGAGTGCAGCAGCGCGATTGGGAGTTTCCTCACCGCGAATGGTGGCTGGAGCGCATCACGGCAGAGGTGAAGCAGGCGCCCCCTCCGATTGTCTTTGCCGCGCACAGTCTGGGCTGTATTGCCCTGGCGCACTGGTGCAAAGTCGCGCCGGGCGAACTGGCAAAAATCAAAGGCGCTTTGATGGTGGCTCCCGCCGATGTCGACAGCAAAGACGCGCCCAAGCAGATCAAGGATTTCTCTCCCGTGCCGCGCGAGCTGCTTCCGTTTCCTTCAATCGTTGTGTCCAGCACCACCGATCCGTATCTCAAGCCGGAACGCGCGCGGGAAATGGCGCGGGCCTGGGGGAGCCGTTTCGTCGATATCGGCGCTGCCGGTCATGTAAACGGCGAATCCGGCCTGGGCGATTGGCCGGAAGGGAAGCGGTTGCTGCGGGTATTGATTGAAGGGGAGTGACCAAGATGCATCCGATTGAAGTGATGCTCGGTGTTGGTGCTCTGGCTTCTCCAGTAACAGCCATTATGGCCGCAATTCGCTGGAAGAGATCTTTTGCCTCGCGCCCCCCAGGATGGCGTTTCTGGCTAACTCCGGTATCTTTGGTTTTTTCGTCAATTGTTGCCGTTGCTTTCATGGTGATGCTTTTCCGCGCAGGCTTCGTGGATTTCAATGCTCGATATGAGGAGTATCTGGTCTGGTTGCAGGTGATGCTGGTCATCAGCCTGTTCGCGGTACTCGCCGCGGCGTTTGGTCGAGGCGCTGGTCGGATTTTGAGCTTGCTGACATCCGGTCTCGTCTTTGGGTTCATTCTGCTCGTTGCATCGATACCTCCATAAGAAGCTCATTTGCAGCATTGGTTATGCCTGACTAGAATCTTTTGGGTTATGAATAAAGTCGTTTCCAGCGCTGATGAGGCCGTTCGTGATATCACCGACGGCTCCATGATTATGGTCGGAGGTTTCGGTTTGAGCGGCATCCCCGCCGACCTGATTGATGCCCTGGTCCGCAAGGGCGTCAAGAATCTGACCACAGTTTCCAACAACGCCGGGGTGGATGAGTTTGGTCTGGGCAAGCTGCTCTTCGCGGGCCAGATCAAAAAGCACATCGGCTCTTACGTCGGCGAAAACAAAATGTTCGAAAAAATGGTGCTCACCGGCAAGGTCGTGCTGGAACTCAACCCGCAGGGCACGCTGGCGGAGCGGATTCGCGCCGGCGGCGCCGGCATTCCGGCATTCTTCACGCCTACCGGAGCCGGCACGGTTGTTTCCGAAGGTAAGGAGATGCGCGAGTTTGACGGCCGCCCTTACGTGATGGAGCGCGCGCTCAAGGCCGATTTCGCGCTGGTCAAGGCCTGGAAGGCTGATCGCTGGGGCAACTTGATCTTCCGCAAGACCGCGCGGAATTTCAATCCCGTAATGGCGACCGCGGCCCGCGTAACCATCGCCGAAGTCGAGGAAATTGTTGAGCCCGGCCAGCTTGATCCCGACCGCGTTCATCTCCCCAGCGTTTACATAAAACGGATCATTCTGAGCGGCGGGCAGGAAAAGCGAATCGAGAAGCGCACCGTCAGGAAGAGGGCATAGTTCAATGGCAACCACACCTGTGAAGCCGGACAAGCAAAAGGACGTAGAGAAACGCGAGCGCATCGTGAAGCGCATTGCGCGCGAGATGCAGGACGGATTCTACGTGAACCTCGGCATCGGCATGCCGACGCTGGTGGCGAACTACATTGCTCCCGGCGTCGAGGTAATCCTGCAAAGCGAGAACGGCATGCTCGGCGTGGGGCCATTTCCCTTCGAAGGCGAGGAAGACCCCGACTTGATCAATGCCAGCAAAGAGACCGTCACGGAGGTGCCGGGGACCGCGTATTTTTCCAGCGCCGAATCCTTTGCCATGATCCGCGGCGGCCACATTGATCTGAGCGTGCTCGGGGCCATGGAAGTGGATGAGGAAGGCAACCTGGCCAATTGGATGATCCCCGGAAAGATGGTGAAAGGCATGGGCGGCGCCATGGACCTGGTGGCAGGCGCGCGCCGCGTGATCATTGCCATGGAGCACACCACCAAGGACGGCGGCTCCAAGATCCTGCCCAAATGCACTTTGCCCCTGACCGGAATGAAAGTGGTGGATACCATTGTTACGGAGATGGCGTACATCAACGTCACGCCCAAGGGGCTGGTATTGGAGGAGATTGCGCCCGGACTTACCGCGGAAGCGGTCCAGAAGGCGACCGCCGCGAAGCTGATTGTGAGTCCGAACCTGAAAACCATGGAGTTTTAGCACAACCAAAATCCGCTTGCAGCAATCGGATGGTGAGAAGGTTGTGCATCGGAGGACGAAAATGCAGGCAGATCGCGCTGAAGTATCGTGGGATTCCAGTAAATCAAAATGGCTGGTTCGAATTGCCGTGGGCGAGGAAGTAATCCGGCGGTATTGTGATCTTCCCCAGAACGCCAGCGAAACCGACCTGCGCGCGGCGGCGCAGAGTACGCTCAAGGACGAAGGTTACGAAGTCGACGGGGCCGCGATCACGATCCAGCAAGTGGCGGCAGCCTGATTTAGAAACTTGGCGGCTCCATTTATTCGTTGCGCAGCGCAATGATGGGATCCACCCGTATTGCCCGGCGGGCAGGAACATAGCAGGCCGCCATTGCGGAAGCAGCCAGAATCAAGGCGACGCTGCAGTACGTGAGCGCATCCATCGGGCTGGTGTTGACCAGAAAGCCCGCGACCAGCTGGCTGATTGCTGCGGCAGCGAGCACGCCGAGAAAAAGCCCCGTGGCCACAACCATGAGTCCCTGGCGGCCCACCACGCTCAGGATTTGCGAGCGTTGTGCGCC
This sequence comes from Candidatus Angelobacter sp., assembly GCA_035762225.1. Taxonomy (GTDB): domain Bacteria; phylum Acidobacteriota; class Terriglobia; order Terriglobales; family Acidobacteriaceae; genus Angelobacter. Next base: position 6,221 of record DASTPO010000439.1, on the reverse strand, counting down.
CATGGCCATGCGAATGCCAATCTCATGCGTGCGCTGGCTGATGGAATACGACATTACTCCGTAAACGCCGACCACGGCCAGTGTCATGCCAAGCATTCCCAGAATGCCTGAAAGCCAAACTCCCATCTGAAAAAGAAACAGGCCATTCAGGCTGTTCAGGGCCTGCATCATGGTTCGCACTCCATATACCGGAATCGCGGGAGCAAGTGAGTCTGCCAGGGCCATCACGTCACGCTCCAGATTGGGCACGGTTCCCTTGGTCCGCACTTGCAGAATTTGTGATGGGAAATAGTGCTGCGACAACGGCTCGAAGAACGTGGGCTCGATGGGGCTATAGAAATCCACCGTGCGACTGTCCTTCATGATGCCCACAATTTGAACCGGACGTCTGGCCTCTTCGCTCAGGAAAAACTCACGCCCCAGCGGCTCTTTCCCCTGCCAGAATTTCTTCGCCATGGCCTCATTGATCACCACGACACCCTGGCTTTTGGCGGAGTCGGCGTCATTAAAATCCCGTCCGGCCAGCATTTGAATTTTCATGGTTGCGAAGTAGCCGCGAGTCACGGCATTGTAGAGCGCGCTGGGCGGTTGCTGGCCTTTCACGGCCTCAAAGCCGGGGACCTCGATACCGCCGCCAATCTCCGTATCGCTGCCAATGGGCACTAACGCGGCCAGACTTGCTGATTCCACTCCCCGCAGAGCGCGCACTCGTTCCAGCAGTTGCCGGTAGAAATCTTCGCCGCGCGCCTGGGAGTATCCGATCTGGTTGGTGTCCAGCGTAAAGTTGATCACGTTGTGGGGATCGAATCCAAGGTCGGCTTTTTGCACGCCGCTCAGGCTTCGCATGAACAGGCCGGCCACGATCAGCAGTGTCATCGATCCCGCCACCTGTCCCGCCACCATCAGGTTGCGCGCTCTTTGCCGCCGCCCGGTGGTGGTGCGAGCGTTGTTATGCAGCGCGCTATTCAAGTTCGAACGGGCCAAACGCAGTGCCGGCAGAAGGCCGACGAGGATCCCGCTCAACAGAGCAATGAGAAAACCGTAGGTGAAAACCACCCAGTTAAAATGCACGTCGACGGTAACGGCCCAGTCGCCGGGGATCTTTATGCTGGCCAATGCGCGGGTCGCGAGCGCACCCACCACCACGCTGCCTGCGCAACCCAGTGATGCCAGCAGCATGCTTTCCGTGAGCAGTTGCCGGACCAGTCGAAGCCGTTCCGCGCCCAGCGCCGTGCGTATGGCCATCTCACCCTGGCGCGTTGTGGCCCGGACCAGTAGCAGATTGGCCACGTTTAAACATGCTAGAAGCAGGACGAAAATTCCCAGGGCGAGAAACAAAAAGCCAAACTTCATCACCGGATTGCCGCCTTCACCGTTCAAAATGCCCGGAGGCCGCAGCGGAATTGCATGCAACACTCCCGCATTTTCATTGGTGCGGGGCGATTGTTCCAGAAGTCGTTTCCCCACCACTTTCAACGCCGGATCCAATTGCTCTGGTTCTGCGCTGTGTTTTAAACGGGCAATAATGGTAAAAGGGCGCGCGTCGCGGGCCATCAGGAAGTTTTTGGGCGTACCCGCTTCCAGCGTGTACATGCCGAGTGGCAGATAGGCCTGCATGTGGATCAGTGGTGCTGGTCCGGGAAAACCTTTGGGAGCCACGCCAACTACGGTGAGAGTATGGCCATTGATGGCAACTGGTTTGCCGATGATTTCTCTATCACCATGGAACCGAGACTGCCAGTATTCATAGGCCAGCACGATCACCGGGTCTGCGTTGGGTGTGAGGCCTTCTTCGGCGGCAAAAAAACGGCCAAGCTCAGGCCTGAGGCCAAGCATCGAAAAGAAATTCCCGGTAACGAATATGGTCTGCAGCGGAAGCGTCTTTCCTTCATAGGTCAAACCGTCCGGCCCCAATTGCGAACCGCTGCTGCCGCCAAACTGGAACGCCGAAATTCCATCGAATTTCTCGCCGCATTCTTGTGTGATCTCCTGGTATTCGGGGAAAGAAAAACCGGGATCGTTGTGCAGCGGCCCGCCCAGGGAATATCCGAGATAGGTGAGCGCCTTCGGCTCCGGTACTGGAAGTTGCCGAAGCAGCAGCCAATCCACCATGCTGAAAATGGCGGTGTTGGCGCCGATGCCCAGCGCCAGCGTTAGCACGGCGATAACGGTGAAACCGGGATTTTTGCGCAGCATGCGCGCGCCGTAGCGAACGTCCTGCCACAACGTTTCGACAAAACCGAGGCTGTTCATCCGGTAAATCTCCTCGCGCACCAGGGTTGCATTGCCCAGTTTGTGATGTGCGGCTGTGCGGGCTGCTTCCGGGGTCATGCCGCGAGCGACGTTTTCGGCGGTTTCAATTTCCAGATATGCAGCGAGTTCCCGGGAACGCTCCTCATCCCAGTGGCGACGGCGAAAAAATCTCATCAGGCTCATTCTGACTACTCGATTGGCTTCAGGACCCGGTTTACAGCCTCGACCAACTGCTTCCAGCGGCTTGTCTGCGCCGCCAGTTGCTTTCGCCCCTTGGCGCTAAGGCGGTAATACCGCGCTTTGCGGTTGTTCTCTGAAGTTCCCCAGAACGAAGCAATCCATCCGCGGTCTTCCAGACGGTGCAACGCCGGATAAAGAGATCCATGCTCCACCTGAAGCACATCGTTGGAGCGGCGTTCAATCGCATATGCGATGGTGTGGCCGTGGGCCGGCCCCAGAATCAGCGTTTGCAGGATCAACAGGTCGAGCGTACCCTGCAGGACCTCACCTTCCAATGGACGAGCACCACGTTTGGGCATGGTTGCGATTTTACTTCAATAGATGATCTTCTGGAAAGGATAATCTAGAGGCCCTGCTCCAGCGGTTCGAGTGCGTGGTAAACGAAAGGAAGCAGAGATCGCATGTAGTAGATGATCTTTGCGTCTCGGGCGGTACTCTTAGAAAAGCGAATCCGCAATTTGCGCGGCCGCGTTATCCAATGGGAGCCGGGGAGGCATTACGGTTCCCCATCAGGCTGGGCGGAAGGGCGAAAAAGAGCGCTAGCGCCGCATTGGCCCATAACACTGGCGCGCACGTTGTACCAGGCAATGACCACCGTCGGAAAAAGCCTCACCGTGCCGTTTCAGATTGCATGCCGGCCCGCCACCTAGACCAGTACCTTCGCTGCCGTTGCCAGTTCGGCCAGGGCATCTGCAAACGGCGCTTTGGCGATGCCGCGCTCGGTGATAATCGCCGTCACATACTTGTTCGGCGTAACGTCAAACGCTGGATTTTCCACCAGCACGCCCTCCGGCGCCACCTGCTTTCCCGCGTGGTGCGTGACTTCTTTATGTGAGCGCTGTTCGATAGGAATCTGTTCCCCGGTGGGCGTATTCATATCCACGGTTGACCACGGAGCCGCAACGTAAAAAGGGATCGCATGTTCCCGGGCCAGCACCGCCACCGTGTAGGTGCCGATCTTGTTGGCCACGTCGCCATTGGCGGCAATCCGGTCGGCGCCCACAATCACTGCCTTGATCTTGCCCTGGCGCATCATGGCTCCGGCCATGTTGTCAGCGATGAGCGTGGTCTGGATGCCGTCTTTCATCAGCTCCCAGGCGGTCAGGCGTGAGCCTTGCAGAAAGGGCCGCGTCTCATCAGCGAACACATGCAGCTTCTTGCCGCTATCGATTGCCGAGCGGACCACGCCCAGCGCGGTGCCATATCCACAGGTGGCAAGAGCGCCGGCATTGCAGTGTGTCAGCACTCCTCCGGAGCTGGGCATGAGCGTTGCACCGTGGCGGCCCATGGCCTGATTGGCGGCGATATCTTCCACCAGCATCTTCTGCCCCTCTTCCACCAGGGAAATCTTTACCTGGTGAACGCCCTGCGGCGCCACCGACTCAAACTTCTGCTGCATGCGCCGGATCGCCCAGAAAAGATTCACCGCCGTGGGGCGCGTTTCACCCATGGTCCGGCAGATCTGGCCGAATTCGTTGCGCAGCGTGGCGACATCCGGCGCAGTGGACTGCTTCACGCCCAGCGCGATTCCCATAGCAGCGGCCACGCCGATCGCCGGCGCGCCGCGGACCACCATATCCCGGATGGCCGCGGCCACTTCCTGGTAGGTGCCGCAAGTGACGTAAATTTCTTCGGTTGGAAGCCGGGTCTGGTCAATAAACCGCACACCCTGGCTGGTCCATTCAAGTGTCTTGATCATCTGCTTTTATTGTAATTGGGAAGGCGGAAACGCGGCCACGGAAGCATGCCAGACAACGCAATCGGACGCGCCGATGCGCTGCATTGTGTTTACCAGGTTTGCGGGCGCGTCAGTTGGGGCGGCGCGGCACTACCTGTTCATCGATGATCACGAACTGGGCCGAACATTTGTCAGATCCGCAGATCACGGGAACAACGCCGCGCATCTGCCGCCGGGTAATCAATCCCAGAGTCCCGCACTCCGGGCAGGAAAGTACGGCCCAATACGGATCTTCCTGGTCGCCCACCTCGCCGGCGTTTTCCAGAACAAAAATGGTCCCCGGCTCCATCTGTTCGGGAAGCCATTCCGTCACAATATTCAGTTCCGCCACCATTGTCACCTCCGTCAGTTTCTCCCTATCCCAGCCGGCGTGCGCCACCGGAGCCTTATGAGCTCCGGCGTTTGCCTGCGCCGCGCGCTGCCTGTCTCTGCGCTGGTCGCCGGTTGAAGATTTCCGCATGGACCTCTCGTACCGCGTCGCTCAGGCAGACGCCCAGCAAAGGCTGGCGCGAATTCTTGAGCACGTCGATCACCTGGCGCTGCGAATTCTCTACGTAAATTCGTTTGCCGTCAGTCAACAGGTGGTATTCCGAGCCGCTGCTAACCGCCTCCGCCAGCCGCCGCCCAAATTCCTTTTGCAGGAAGCGCATGATGCGGCGGACCCGCTGGAGCGGGAAGCCTTTGCGGCGGAGCGCGCAGATCACCGCGATCTCCGTCAGATCGTCCACCGAGTACAACCGGCAGCGGCCCTCGCGTTGCGGTTTTACGATGCCACGCTCATCCCACCACTGAAGCTGGCGCGGGGTTATCCCCGTGAGCTTCACCACCTGCGCCGATGTAAACCTCTGGTCCATGTTGTATAGGAAATGTTTAAAACATTTTCCTACGTAAATGTTTGAACCATTTTAGGAGCAGTATCAAGAAAGTCAACAAGAATCGAAGTGAGTTTGCCTTAGGAGGCAGCGGGTGGGCCTGAGGTTTGATCTTGCTTATCGGTGACGCGACCTCAGCTTGCGCCGCCGCCGACAAAGTGCACGACTTCCAGCTTGTCGCCGGATTTGAGTACAGTGCCTTCCCAACTGGCGCGGGGAAGAATTTCCAGATTCAGTTCGATCGCCACGCGGTCTGCTTTCATGCCCAGCTGCGCCACCAGCTCAGCCGCGGTCAGCCGCTCTGCGAATTCGCGCTCTTCGCCGTTAATCTGCAGACGCATGGGTAAGATTGTACGTCATCTCGCGGACCGTGCTGGTGTCACCAAACGCTCTGCTTGCGCTCGGTGCGCTGCGTTCAGCGCGTCCCGCCATCGTTGGATTTCGTCAGGCAGAAAGGCGCGGGCGTGCCAGGTCAGTAGCCCCGATGCTTGTCCACCTCATTCAGCAACGGCTTTCCGGCCAGAAAGCGTTCCAGGTTTTCCGCGATGAGTTGATAATGCCGTTCCCATAAACGGTCGGTCACGGCTGCGGTATGCGGCGTGATCAGGAGGTTATCGAGCGACCAGAACGGCGAGTCCGCAGGCAGGGGCTCCTGGTTGAAGACATCGAGTGCGGCGCCGGCAATGGTGCGTTTGCTGAGCGCATCCAGCAATGCGGGCTCATCGATAAGCGGCCCGCGGCCGACATTGATCAGGTACGCATCGGGCTTCATGCGGCGAAGGCGCTCGGCATTGATTAAGCCCGTCGTCTGCGGCGTAACCGGCGTGCAGAGCAGGAGATAGTCGGCCTGCGGCAGCGCCTCTTCAATCTGCTGCGAGCTGTAGACTGCGTCAGCTCCTTCGGCCCCTTTGCCTGCGTTCTCCCGGACCACAAGTACTTTCATGCCCAGGGCTTTGGCCCGCACCGTAAATTCCCGCCCGATGCTGCCCATTCCGACCACCACGACGGTTGCGTCCGCCACCTGCCGTGGCCGCGGCTGGCCGTGCCACAGCTGGTCTTGTGACCACTCATGCTTCGCCTGATACTGCATGGCCTGAGGCAGACGCTTGGCCATGGCC
>DASTPO010000438.1:0-5424 GCA_035762225.1 Candidatus Angelobacter sp. | reverse complement strand
GGCATGCCGGTTTCTGGAGATGCTTGAGCAAACGACGTGGAGTGGCAAAAAACAAGCAGGGGGCCGGCAACGAGCAAAGCGCAGGCAGTTTTCATTATTTCTCCGGAAAGATGGACGGTATTGTACCGGGAAAGCGTCAAGACCATGAAAAAGAAAAGTCTAATTTTTGGAGAAAGGGAACTGTATTCATGGAAAGTAAAATCCCCCGCCGGGCTTCGACGGGGGAACCAAATCCTGTTTAGACTTTAGTTCAGGCGCGTCCGACGCCAAGATACTCAAACCCCAAAGCCTTCATGCGTGGACCATCGAGCAGGTTCTTGGTATCAACCACCACCGGGTTACGAATGATGCGGCGAATCCGGTCAAAGTCCAGAGTGCGGAACTCCGGCCAGCCGGTGCCGAGCACCAGCGCGTCCGCGCCTTCCGCCACCGAATATGCCGAGTCGCAGTAACGGACGTTGCCGGTCAACTCCAGCTGCGCGTCCGGCATGGCAATCGGGTCGTAGGCTTTTACGTGTGCCCCACTTTCCATCAGGCGGCGGGCCAGGCGAATGGAGCCGGAGCTGACCACCGAATTCGTGTTGGGCTTGAATGCCAGTCCCAGAAGCCCGACCTGCTTGCCGTCCAGCGTTTCCAGCGCGCCGGAAATCTTTTTCATGATCCGGCCGCAGAATTCCTGGTTCACTTCGCGCGCGGCAGTAAGAATCTTGAGCGAAATCCCCGATCCGGCAGCCAGGTTGGCCAGGGAGTCCATATCTGATTCGGTAAAGCTGCCGCCGAGCGATCCCGGTTGCAGGCACCGAGGAGCAATTCTCTTGTCCAGGCCAAGAGCGAGAGAGAGATCGACCGCGTCGGCGTTGATGCGCTCGCACAAATTTGAGAGTTCGTTAATAAATGAAACTTTGGTTGCCAGAAAGGCGGTGGAGGCTTCGCGAACCAGCTCGGCTGTCTGGTGAGTCGTCACGATGACCGGAACGCCGCGCATCACCAGCGGGCGATACAAGGCTTTCAATGCGGTCACAGCGGCATTGGATCCCGTTCCCAGCACAATGCGATCAGGCCAATTGAAATCTTCAACAGCGCAGCCTTCGGAAAGAAACAGCGGGTGGGACACTACCGTGATGTTCCGACCGGACGCTTTGAGGCGTTCTTCAATCCGTTGCGCTGTGCCCACCGGTACAGGGGTTACCAGGACCAGAATCTGACCATGGTCGCAATAGTTGGCGATCTCCATGGAGATGGCTTCCATGTCACGGTTGGCGTCTTCCGCCAGATAGATAATCTCCGCGCGCTGAACCATCGACTGAAGGTGGGTGGAATACATGAGCCGGCCGGAACGGACGCCCCGGCGGACAATGTCACTCAAGTTCTTTTCATGGAAGGGCAAAATGCCGCTGGCGAGTAAGGTGGTGTTGACAGCGTCGCTGCCATAAGCGGTTACGGGAACGCCAAAATCGGCAAGACACGCAGCCACCACAGTACCCAGATACCCGCAACCGTAGACACCGATCTGCATAAACAATCTCCTGGAGAAACCTAGAGCATCGGCGACACGGGGGAGAGAGGGTTCGCCAGCTATTCCCTTGATTTTGTCTTTGAACTATTGACGTTCTCGGGCAGAAGTGATTAGAGCTCTTTACTTAGTACATGCGCAAGATGGAATTAGGACATGTACCTAGTGAAAAGGGCATGAACGTTCGGGATTTAGCGGATTTTCTGCCGAGAGCCGAAATCGAAGCGCGGACTTCATTGACCCATCGCATCGGGTTAGTACGAAGGCAAGAGAGTGGATTCATTTTTGCATGAGAAACCTGGTTCGTAGCGCAATCCCAATCGTTTGTATTCTTTACAATGATATTGAGGCACTCGGTCTAATACTTATTTAATCAGTAAATGCAGCGGATCAGCAACATATAGTAAAGTTGATTTCTCGACATGTTGCCTCAGTCGACCTTGATCTCCACCTTGTTCCCGTCAGGGTCACGCACCCAGATGGATAGCCCTTTACCCTTCGCGCCGTTGTTCACCTCGGCCTGGCTCGGATCCAGGCCTCTGCGCTTCAGCGTAGCAATGACGTCATAGATGCTGGAGCCTGTGGCTGCCAAACAGAAATGTTCCTCACTCAGGTTTGCGGTAGGGGCGGGGTTTGTGGGTGAGGCCTCAAACAGGTCGATCAGAGATTCCCCGGCGCGAAGCGTCACCACGCTATAGCCAGCCTTGGCTTTGCTCTCCTGCTCCAGCGTAAGTCCCAGACCCTCGGTATAGAAGGTCTTCATCGCAGCCAGTCTTTTGGTCACCAAAGCCAGGTGATCAACGCCCTTAAAGGTAAACACGCCCCATTCTGTCGCGTTGCATCCACCCGCTCAAGTGGATTCTGCTGGCGGTACCTTGTTCCACACCTTGTAGTCGAGTCAGATTGACCGATTGCTGCTGTTCCGACAGCTTCTATTTTGCCTGGTTAACAATCTTCTGGATCAGTTGCTTGTCGTCAGGCAGCAGTCCTGCTGCCGGCAAGCGAGACGTCAGGTCAACCCAGTTGTGGTCGATGGCAAAGACTTTCTTGAACAGGGGCAGGCTTTCATCCACACGGCCCATGTTGGCCAGCGCGATGGCGTGCCAGTAAACCATCTCGGCGTTGTCGGGCACCAGCTGTTCGGCCGCGCCATACTCGCGCAGCGCGCCGGGGTTGTCATGCAGTTCCACAGCTTTGTCTCCGGCGTTCATGTGGTTGTAGGCGCGTTGCAGCGTGACCAGACGCCGCAGGTCCTTGAGCGGTTCATTGCTGTCATCCACCCGGAGATTGAATACGTAATCCTGCCATGGTTTTCCCGTGCTTTTGGCGGGAACAATCACGATTGCCGCCGACTGCCGACCGCGCACATCGCCGCCCGCTGCCTGAGCAGCGTCCAGCGCCGCGAGCATGCGATCGGCCAAATCACCCCTGGTGGATTCAAAGGCTTTCGACATGGAAGGCCAGATCCGGTCATTGCTCATCAGATTGGCCTGCACCGCATAATTCTTGCCGGTCATGATCGATCCGCCCGGCTGGCCTCCGCATTGGACCGTCGTCGCGTTCCCGTTGGATGATCCGGCAATGCCGCCCGCGGGTTGAATGTCCTTGGCGCCGGTGAAAGTCGCCACCTGCCCGTGGGTATCCACCATTGCAACCTGGCGGACATTGCAGGCTTCATCGGCCATAAGAAGTCCCCGCAGAGCGTCAGGAGCGCTCTTGCCCGCGCGCATCAGGTTCAACCCCAGCGGTCCATAGCTGGGATCGATGAATGATTGTGTTGCCACCGCGCCCACCCCCGCTTCGGCCCAGGGTACTTCGCCACCAACCGCGAACCAGTGCGACTGAACCGCCACTCCCATCTCGCCGGTGGCGGGATCAAACGCCACAATGGAAAAGGTATGGACGGGACGAAGCGGCTTATCCTGCGCGACCAGGATTCCCGCTAAGGCAAACAAGAAGAGGAGAAAAATTCTGCGGTCAGGCATGGCGATCTCCGGGCTAATAAAGTGATGAAGGGATTCTAATCCAGGTCAGGGGTACTTTTTTCTGCAATGGGGGACTAAGCCGTTCTTTCGAAACCCTACTGGAAGATATATGGATACGAAACGTATGCTCGGGCACTATTTAGCGTTGATCGCCGATGGCTGAACGTTGGTGCCATGCCACTGTTGCAACGACCGTACATTTACTTCCTCGCGTTGCAGGGCGGCAATGCCCTCAGCCGCTGCCCAGGCGGCGGCCATGGTGGTGATGGTGGGAATGCGTCCGGTAACGGCGGCGCGGCGGATGGCTTTTTCGTCGAACCACGGCTCGGCGCCGTGTGGAGTATTTACAACCAGTTGAACGCGCTCGCCCTTGATGAGGTCCACTACGTTGGGCCGGCCTTCTTTTACCTTGTACACACGGTCCACCGTAAGGCCGGCTTTCTCCAGGCGATCAGCGGTGCCGTGGGTAGCCACCAGGGTGAAGCCCATTTCCACAAAGCGCCGCGCCAGTTCAATGGATTCCTGCTTGTAGCGGTCAATCACGCTGACAAACACAGTTCCGCGCGTAGGCAAAGCCTGCCCCGCTGAAAGTTGCGCCTTGGCAAACGCTTCGCCGAACGTATCGGCTGATCCCATCACCTCGCCGGTGGATTTCATCTCCGGGCCAAGAACCGTATCCACGCCGGGAAATTTGTTCCAGGGGAATACCGGAGACTTCACAAAGTAGCCTGCGCCGGTAGCCAGGTCAGTGTGTTGTTCCACGTTTGTGGGCAGGAACTCGCGCAGCTTGCGTCCGGTCATCAGGCGCGCCGCGATCTTGGCCAGCGGCACCCCGGTAGCTTTTGAAACATACGGCACGGTGCGCGACGCGCGCGGGTTTACCTCAATCACGAATACTTTCTCATTCTGGATCGCGAACTGAATATTCATCAGCCCGATGACCTTCAGCGCCCGGGCCAGTTTGAACGTGTGCTCGCGGATGGTGTTCAGCACGCGGGCCGACAGATTGACTGCAGGCAGCACGCAGGAAGAATCGCCTGAATGTATCCCAGCCTCCTCAATGTGCTGCATGATTCCGCCGATCACCGCGTCTTCGCCGTCGGAGAGCGCATCCACGTCAACTTCAATCGCGTCTTCCAGAAAATGGTCCACCAGCACAGGCCGTTGCTGCGAGTATTCGACCGCTTCCTTCATGTAGCGAACGACGCTCTCGTCGTCGTAGGCAATTACCATCGCGCGTCCGCCCAGCACGTAGGAAGGACGCACCAGGACGGGATAGCCGGCTTTGCGCGCTCCGGCAACGGCTTCCTCCACGCTGGTGGCAATTGCACCCGGCGGCTGCGGGATATCCAACTCTTCCAGCAGCTTGCCAAAGCGTTTGCGATCTTCCGCCAGGTCAATCGACTCTGGCGATGTCCCGATAATGGTCACTCCAGCGCCTTTCAAAGGCAGTGCCAGGTTCAGCGGAGTCTGACCGCCGAATTGGACGATCACGCCGACCGGCGCCTCGCCGCTGGTTTCATGCTGATAAACCGAAAGCACATCTTCGAACGTCAGCGGCTCAAAGTACAGGCGGTCACTGGTGTCATAGTCGGTGGAGACCGTTTCGGGATTGCAGTTGACCATGATGGTCTCATAGCCATCGTCGCGCAAAGCGAATGCCGCGTGGCAGCAGCAATAGTCGAACTCAATGCCCTGGCCGATGCGGTTCGGTCCGCTGCCCAGAATCATGATCTTCTTTTTCGCGGTGGGCGGAGCCTCGTCTTCTTCTTCGTAGGTCGAATAGAGATAGGGCGTGTAGCTTTCAAACTCGGCGGCGCAGGTGTCAACCAGTTTGTACACCGGGCGCACACCCTGTTCTTCCCGCATGCGGCGCACAGACTGCACGCCGGCCTTGATGGAGAGCGCAATCCGTTCGTCAGAGAT
>DASTPO010000437.1:0-6418 GCA_035762225.1 Candidatus Angelobacter sp. | reverse complement strand
ATGTCGGGTGCTTCCGCGGCCAAGGCCAGGGTAAGCGTTGCCAGTCCGGTTTTGCGGTTCAGGCCGGCGCGGCCCAGGCAGACGCCGGTCAGGATGTGCGTGACTGGTTCCAAATAACCCTCAGATGCAAGAGTAGCATCTTAGTATCTGGACGCACTCGCGTCAGGCCCCCGCAGTTCATTTTGGCTGCGCTCCGCAGCGCTGTGAGAGGGTTGAACCGATGACTTTCCCGGTGACATAATAATAAAAAGCGGTAAAGGCAAGGCAAAAAGGCTCAATGAGTTTCGCACCCCAGTCGCAACCCACAATACTTTTGTGCGCCAATCAAAGTGATTCAGTGTTGGCCATGCAATGTGAGATCTTCCGCAGCGCGGGCCTGGCCGTTGTGCCGGTTGCTTCGGCAAGCGAAATCCAAGAACGCATTGAGAAGTCGCCTTTTGACATTCTGGTGTTGAACCACACGCTTTCCTACGCGGACCGCAGAAAACTGGCAAAAAAGGCCAAAGACGAGCGCCCTGACAGCGGCGTGCTCGCGCTCCACCACAGCGGCTCGCTGGGGAATCCTTACGTTGACCTGGCGGTTGATTCCCGCGCCGGCGCCCAAGCCATGTTGCAGGCCCTGCGACGGGTTGAGGCCATGCTCCATGTGCGCAGTCATCATCACACGGGATTTGAGGGCGACTATGTTGCGGTGGTCGACCCAGACCGCAACTACACCTTCGTCAGCGACCCAGTCTGCGATCTGCTTGGCTACGATCGCGCCATGTTCCTGGAGCTGCGCATTGATGACGTGGTGGATGGTTCCACCCAGGTCGCCGCTCCCTTGTTTCAGGATTTCGTCGCCAGCGGTGAGCAGGCCGGCACCATCAGCCTGCGCCATCGCTCTGGAAAAACCGTTCCGGTAAAGTATTGGTCGCGCGTGCAGCCGGATGGCTGCATGATCGCACGCTGGGAACCCATCCGTTCCGCCCAGGACTAACTCTTCTCCGCCGGCGCCATCAGCATCTTCAAAGACCTGCGTTCCACGCTGAGTTCCGCCGGCAATGCTCCCAGCAATTCGCCGTCGGCCTGGGAATGGATCTGCGGCGTGTCGGTAGCCGCCGTGCAGCGAAACCACTTTGAGTGGACCGCGTCCACATCCTGCACCTTCCAGTTCATGCCCGTAGCCACTCCGGCAAAGTAGGCGAGGAAGCGCCGGACTTTATCTGTGCGAAAGAGCAGCAGGCAGAAGTCATCGCGCAACAGGCTGGTGCCGAGGTCAACCAGGCTGAGCAGCCCGGGGAATGTCCCTGCGCGGATTGCCATGGCCAGCATGGCTCTATCTTTTTTCCGCACACCCTGCTCATCTTCCCATTCCACGTCAAACATGGGATAAGCGCCGTGCAGGGCCATCCTGGCCATCTCCAGAAAATATGCATTGCGGCCCCAGCGCTCCTTGGCCTGCACCGCCGTGCGATACATCAACTCGGCATCGGCGCCCACGCCGGCGGCAACGATGAAATGCCGCTTCTGCGTTTTGCCGTGGCTGATGGAGCTGACAGTCCCTGGCCGGAATGCCCGTGGCTCATACGTGAGCAGTTTGCGCGCCGCCGCCTCGGGGTTCGATGGCAGTCCCAGGTCTGACGCCAGCAGGTTGCCGCTGCCCAGCGGCACCAGTCCCAGCACCGCCTCGGTGGAGGCCTGCATCAGGCCGTTCAAAGTCTCATTGGCCGTGCCGTCGCCTCCACAGGCCACCACCGTGTCAAACCCGGCCTCGGCAGCCTCCCGAGCCTGCTTGATGGCGCTGCCCGGACGCGTGGTCGCCGCGGCTTCAACCTGCACGCCCGCAGAGCGCAATACGCCGATGACACTGGAAATCTGCTCGGTCCGCTTGGCCCGCTTTTGACCTGACGCCGGGTTATAAATCAGAAAGGCTCTTTGCACGATTGGTGGCGAAGAAAACCCTTCAATATAGCCTAATCTGGATCGCCGGTCGTGAGTCGGCCGGCAAGGAAATATAATCTCCGACATGGCCACCGTTGCCAAAGACAAATCCCGGGCGGCAGCGCAGGAAATCGACAAGCTGCGCGACGAAATCCGCCACCACGAGCATCTTTACTACGTCCTGGACGCTCCCGAACTTCCAGACGCCGACTTCGACCGCCTGATGCAGCAACTCAAACGGCTGGAAGCGGCGCACCCCGAGCTCATTACGCCCGACTCGCCCACGCAGCGCGTTGGCGGCAAGCCGCGCGAGGGCTTCGTCAAGGTCGCGCACTCCCGCCCCATGCTTTCGCTGGACAACGCCTTTGGCGAAGAGGAGCTGCGCAATTGGGACCGCCGCGTGCGTGAGCTTGCAGGCTCGGACAAAATTGAATACGTCTGCGAGTTCAAGCTGGATGGCATGTCCATGGCGCTGGTCTATGAGAATGGGAGGCTGCTGCGCGGCGTCACGCGGGGCGATGGCGCCGTCGGCGAAGATGTTACCGGCAACGTGCGCACCATGCGCTCCGTGCCGCTCTCGATCCCTGCCGCGGCCCTGAAAAAAGCCGGCGTCCCGGCCAGCTTTGAAGTCCGGGGCGAGGTCATCATGCCGCTGGCTGCGTTTGCGCGCATGAATGACGATCGCGCGTCCCGAGGCCTGGCCACGTTTGCCAATCCCCGCAACGCCGCAGCCGGCACTATTCGCATGCTGGAACCCAATATCGTCGCCGAGCGCCGGCTCGACTACTACACCTATTTCCTGCTGGTAGACGGCAAATATTTTCCGGACCAGCACTCCAGCGCGCTCAAGGCCCTGCAGGCCCTCGGCTTCAAGGTGAATTCCAACCATCGCACCTGCAACACCATCGATGAGGTGCTCGACTTTATCAACCAGGGCGAGCAGCTCCGTGACACCCTGCCATACGAGATTGATGGCATCGTGGTGAAGGTAAATTCCATGCGCACGCAGGACCGCCTGGGCTTCACCGGCAAAGCGCCGCGCTGGGCCATCGCTTATAAATACGCGGCGCGCAGCGGTGAGACAAAGGTTGAAGATATCGTCCCGCAGGTTGGACGCACCGGCAAGCTCACGCCCGTAGCGTGGCTGAAGCCGGTCTTCATCGGCGGCACCACGGTAAGCCGCGCCACGCTGCACAACCAGGATGAGATCGATCGTCTGGGAGTGAAGATCGGTGACACCGTTGTAGTGGAACGCGGCGGCGATGTGATACCCAAAGTCGTGAAAGTCTCCGCCGACAAGCCGCGCGGCCACAAAAAGTTTCACATGCCGGAGCTATGCCCGGTCTGCCACAGCAAAATCCGGCACAAGGATGATGAAGTCGATTATTGGTGCGTAAATCTCAACTGCCCCGCCCGTTTGCAGGGGAGCATCCTGCATTTTGCGTCGCGCTCGGTCATGAATATTGACGGCATGGGCGAGTCGATTGTGAACCAACTGCACCAGGCCGGGCTGGTGAAAGATGTCGCCGATATCTACACGCTCAAAGACAAGCGCACGCAACTGCTCGAACTGGAACGCGTGGGAGAGAAGTCGATTGATAACCTGCTGGCTGAGATCGAAAACTCGCGCAAGCTTCCCCTGGAGCGCGTGATCCTTGGCCTGGGCATTGGACAGGTTGGCACGCGCACCGCGGAGCTTCTGGCAGAGCATTTTGGCTCGATGGATGAACTGATGAAAGCGACCCCTGAGCAGTTGCAGGAGGTGAACGACGTTGGCCCCAGCGTCTCCGCCAGCATCCGCGAGTTCTTTGATGAGCCGCACAACCGGGAATTGGTCAAGCGGCTGGAGAAATACGGACTGACTCTTAAGGGCATCAAGAAAGTCCGAGGCACATCGCTTGCCGGCAAGACTTTTGTGCTCACCGGCACGCTGCCCAACTACTCGCGCGACGCGGCCAAAAAGCTGATTGAAGATGCCGGCGGCAAGGTCTCCGGCTCGGTAAGCAAGAAGACCGATTACGTTGTAGCCGGAGACGACGCAGGATCAAAGCTGGACAAGGCGAAGGAACTAGGTGTCGCCGTAATCGATGAGAAGCAAATGGAGAAGCTGGCTAAGGGCTGACTTTTCTTCCGAATCCCCAGCAATGGATTGGGCCCGCTGGCGCCATTATTTGTGATTGTCAGAAGTCCATTTTGACGGCATACTCTCGAGTGCCCTGTGCACGACAGGTAGCGGAAGTGAAAGATGGATTTTCTCTGGCCGGTTCTTGAAGACCTTGACTCAGTCAAAGATGCGCTGCGCTATGCTGCCGTCATCTCGGCTGTACTTTGTGGCTATGATTTGCTTTTCCTGGGTCTCTCGCCGCTTGTGATTGCCGTCTGCATTGTTTACGCATTCGCGGCGTGGCGCATCTGGGTGGGCTCCCCGGCTTTCGCCATTGCGGCCTTTGCCATCTTGTGCCTGCAAAGTCCAAGAACATTCGTCGTCCTGCTGCTCTTCGCCTTTGTTGGGTTGATGAATGGAGTGCGAGCTGCGATTGCTTTTGAACGGCTCCAGCAGAAAGCCGAAGCAGCCGAGCTTTCTCAGTCCCGCACCATCTAGAAACCAGCTCCGCAAGTACCGGCCTCAGTGATGCGCTAGAATTCTTCCTTTATGTCTTCCCCGGCAACAAAGGCCTTCTGCTCGGCCCGCGACTTCCTCCTCGCCCATCGCGACGACTATTCCACCGCCTACGCGGGTTTCCAATGGCCGAAGCTTGAGCGCTTCAACTGGGCGCTGGACTGGTTTGACCAGATTGCTGCGGGCGATCGCGGCAAGCAGACCGCATTGTGGGTGGCCTATGAAGACCTGCGCCAGGAGAAGCTGACGTTTGCGGAGCTCTCAGAGCGGTCCAACCGCGCGGCCAACTATTACCGCGGGCTGGGCGTGAAACGCGGCGACCGCGTGCTGCTGATGCTGGGCAATATTCCTCCGTTGTGGGAGACCATGCTGGCCATGATGAAGCTGGGCGCGGTTATCATTCCGGCGACCACGCTGCTCACTGCGAATGACGTAGGGGAACGCATCGCGCGCGGCGGCGTGCGGCATATTGTCTGCGCGGCCGAACTTGCGCCCAGGATCGAAGCAGCTTGCGGCAGCTGCACCCGCGTGGCCATCTCACCCCAGTCCGCGCAAAACCAGAAGGTGCAGGGCTGGCATGAATATGAACAGGCTTATTCAGCGCCGGCGGCGTTCACTCCCGATGGCGAGACGCGCGCCGATGATCCCTTGCAGCTTTATTTCACCTCCGGCACCACGGCCAAGCCCAAGCTGGTGATGCATTCGCACACCAGCTACCCGGTGGGACATCTCTCCACCATGTACTGGATCGGCATCAAGCCCGGCGACGTTCATTGCAATCTCTCTTCTCCCGGCTGGGCCAAGCACGCATGGAGCTGCTTTTTTGCCCCCTGGAACGCCGAGGCTACGGTGTTTGTCATCAACCAGTCGCGTTTCAGCGCGCGCGGCCTGCTGGACGCCATCACCGGCTGCGGCGTGAACACCTTTTGCGCGCCGCCCACGGTCTGGCGCATGCTGATCACGGAGAGCCTAGCTGACTGGAAGGTGCGGCTGCGCGAGCTGGCCAGCGCAGGCGAGCCGCTCAACCCTGAGGTCATCGAACAGGTGCGGGCCGCCTGGGGGCTTACCATCCGCGATGGCTACGGCCAGACCGAGACTACCGCGCAGGTAGGCAATCCTCCGGGACAGAAGCTGAAGGTCGGCGCCATGGGCCGCCCGCTTCCCGGCTACCACGTCCGGCTGCTCAACCCGGAAAACAAAGATGCTGATGAAGGCGAACTGTGCCTGCCGCTTCACCCGCCGCCAGCGGCGCTGATGCCCGGCTATCAGGGTGACGACGGCAAGTTGATTCCGCTGGAAGGCCCGGTTTATCGCACTGGAGACGTGGTGCAGCGGGACGCAGAGGGCTATCTCACGTTTGTGGGCCGCGCCGATGACGTATTCAAAGCCTCCGACTATCGCATCAGCCCGTTTGAAGTGGAGAGCGCGCTGATCGAGCATGCTGACGTGGTGGAATGCGCCGTGGTGCCCTCGCCCGATCCTGTGCGGCATGCGCTGGTCAAGGCGTTCATCACGTTGCGCGCCGGGTGCCAGCCCTCGCGCGAAACCGCGCTCAGCATCTTCCAGCACAGCCGCAAGGTATTGGCGCCCTACAAGCGGGTGCGCCGACTGGAATTTGTGGACCTGCCCAAGACCATCTCGGGCAAGATCCGGCGGGTACAGCTGCGCACCGCTGAAGCGGAGCGCGCAGCGGGAGCCGCGCCCGCACAGCTGGAGTTCAGGGAAGAAGACTTTCCCGAGTTGAAATAAACCAAAAACAACAAATTTTCTTCGGTGATGGGCTCCGTGGTTTTGCGCGTAACTGTGGGACATGTGCCGCGCCCGCTGGGGCTTGCCATGTTACAAGACACGCTTACCCAGGGCTTAACCACCCCA
>DASTPO010000436.1:0-14760 GCA_035762225.1 Candidatus Angelobacter sp. | reverse complement strand
GTGCTCTCGCCCTCATCTCTGCTCACGCGCCTCACCAGCCGTTTGCAGGTGCTGACCGGTGGTTCGCGTGACATGCCGCAGCGCCAGCAAACGCTCCGCGCCGCCATTGACTGGAGCTACGATCTGCTCAGCCCCGCCGAGCAAAAGCTCTTCCGCCGGCTCTCCGTCTTCATCGGCGGATGCACCCTGGAAGGCGCGGAAGCCGTGTGCGACACGAAGGGCGATCTCGATCTGGACCTGCTCGATGGAATGGCATCCATGGTGGACAAGAGTCTGGCCCAGCAAATCGATCCCATCGGCTCCGAACCGCGCTTCGCCATGCTGGAAACCATCCGCGAGTACGCGGTGGAAAAGCTCCGCGCCAGTGGAGAAGAGGCCCTCACCCGCCGAGCCCACGCTGCTTACTGCCTGGTGCTGGCGGAAGAGCAGGCCTCAGCGCAGGCTGGCGGTGTAGGCTCGGAATGGCTGGAGCGTTTCGCCCTGGAACACGATAATTTCCGCGCTGCCCTGGAGTGGCTTACTGAGAATTCAGAAGCGGAGTGGGGTCTGCGTCTCGGCACGGCTCTGTT
The DNA here is from genome assembly GCA_035762225.1 of Candidatus Angelobacter sp. GTDB lineage: Bacteria > Acidobacteriota > Terriglobia > Terriglobales > Acidobacteriaceae > Angelobacter. The sequence goes on along the minus strand of DASTPO010000436.1, from coordinate 14,191 downwards.
TCGGTTCTGGGAGATGCGCGAATATCTCGCCGAAGGCCGCAGCCGCCTGGGAAAACTTCTGGATCTTCCCGCGGCCTCGGCACTCAAGAAGGCCCGCACGCGAGCGCTTTTTGCCGCCGGCGTTCTTGCTGTGGCCCAGGGGGATTACGCCTCTGCCGACCCTCTTATCCGTGAAAGTCTCCATATCGCCCGTGAGCTGGGTGACAAGCGTGGCGCCGCCGTTTCTCTCAACGCTCTGGGCGTTAACGCCCGCGATCGCGGTGACGCACCCGCAGCCCGTTCGCTGTTTGAAGAAAGCCTTGCGCTGTGGAAGGAACTGGGTGATCAGCAGGGTTACGCCCGGTCCTTGAGCAATCTGGCGAATGTGGCCAGATTGCAGGGTGACAATGACCGCGCTCGGTCGCTTTACTCGGAGTGCCGCTCCATCTTCCAGGTTCTGCAAGACCGTTCCGGTGTTGCCTGGTCCATGAATTACCAGGGCGATGTCGCTCGCGATCAGGGCGATTCAGCGGCTGCCCGCGCCTTGTATGAGCAGGGCCTGGCGATCTTTCGTGAGCTGGATGACCGCTGGGGCATTGCAGCTACTCTTGCCGATCTGGGCAACCTCGCCCGCGAGCAGGGAAATTATTCCGCCGCGCATTCTCTTTATCGCGAAAGCATCAAGGCGTTTGTCGACCTGAGCCACAAGCGCGGCATAGCGCGGCTGCTGGAGTGTTTTGCGTGCTCCGCGGCGGTGCAGCATGAGGCGGTGCGTTCGCTGCGGCTGGCGGGCGCCGCGTCGGCGCTGCGCCAGAATATCGGCGCTCCGCTTTCTGCGGCCGAACAGGCAAGGCTGGAAGAAAATCTGCAACGCGCCCGGCAGTCGCTTACTGACAAGGCCGGAGTCGCTGCCTGGCTTGAGGGGTGGGGATTGCCGCTGGAACGGGCGATTGAAGAGGCGCTCCTGGCGGACGCCGCTTCTTCCTCCGGATAATGGCCGGACCTGCTTATTCCGCTGTCGTCGGATCGATCAGCCGCCGCACCGCCGAAATGCGGTTCGCGGGAATGCCCACGCGCTTGGCATGTTCCTTAATAATGACGTCATCGGGTGCCAGGTAAACACAGTACACCTTGTCCCCGGTCACATAACTGTGCAGCCATTGAATCTCCGGTCCCAGTCCTTTGAGGACGTTGACCGACTTTTGCGAGACTTCCTGCAATTGCGCCTCGGTCATGTTGCCGGCGCCCGGAATTTCGCGTTCGATGACAAACTTTGGCATGAGCCGATGCTAGCATGCAGAAAGCGCACGCTACAAGGCAGGGCCATCCTCCCCGCGCACGAAAACCGGCAGGTAATATATAAGGACGAGGTCGCCATGGATATTCGCACCCTGCAAAAGCCCCTCAAGGAGCAATACCGCAGCAATCCCGCCGCGTCGCTGATAACCATCCAGGCCAAAGGCGGCCAGACTGACATTCCCATGTCATGCTCGGTGGATATCGGCCGCGCCCTCTATCAGGCTGAGGCCCACAAGGGTGTTGGCGGCGCCGGCGCCGGCGCATGTTCCGGCGATCTTTTGCTTGGCGCACTGGCTGCCTGCGCCCAGATCACCTGCCAGATGGTGGCTGCGGCCATGGGAATTCCCACAGAAAAAATTGCCGTCACCGTGGATGGCGACATGGACCTTCGCGGCACCCTGGGAATAGCCAAAGACGTTCCTGTCGGCTTCTCCAGCATCCGCCTTCATTTTGATATCGTCGCGCCTGCCGCTACCGCCGAACAACTGCGCGGCCTGCGCGAGAAGACCGAACAATATTGCGTGGTGATGCAAACCTTGACCCACCCGCCTGAGATTCAGAGCGAGTGGACCGTTCCGCAATAGCCGCGTCAGCTGCTCAGGTGGAAGGCCGCAGGCCCGCTCGATCCAACGCCCGGTGAAAACAAGGTTGGGTTGGGTTTGTTTTTGAGCGCCGGCCCGGCGAACACTGCGGCCCATTTCGCGCGTGCGGCGAGCGAACGAATCTATCTTCCGCTGCCCGCCGCCGCGAGACTTCTATTTTCAGTACAGCCTGAAGTTGACGATCACGTTCATCCTCACCGCGACCGCGCGTCCATTCATCTTCCCCGGCTCAAAGCGCCAGGTGCGCACCGCTTCCAGCGCCTTCTCGTCCAGTCCCATTCCCAGTGACCGCACGATCATCAGGTTTCTCGGCACGCCGTCCGTGCCGATGATTGCCTGCAGCGTGACTTCGCCCTGGTGTTTCACCCGTCGCGCCTCTTCTGAGAACTCCGGCTCCGGCTGGTAGATGGCGCGCGGCATGCTCACACCGTTTCCGGGAGGGTACGCGCCCCCGCAACACCCGCCGTCCCATCCCGGTCCCCGCCCCGGACCAGATCCGGTTCCCACGCCGTCGCCGGCCCTGCCGCCGATCCCGCCGCCCACGCCGGGTCCGTTGGATGGCGCGGCGAGCGCTGAGAGAGGATCGCCGGTCTGTTGTGTCCGCGGCACAGTCATGTCCGGCGGCGCGATGACGCTGGCCTCGGCTGCAATCCGCGGCTGCATGTTCATCCGCAGAACCATCGGCGGTGTCAGTTGCTCCCGCCGCGCACGCGGCGCTGCTCCGGCGCTCGCGCGCAGGATTTCCCGTGCTCCACCGCTGCCGCCCCCACCCTCCGGCCGCGTGCCCACCGGAGCGATGTACGGATCAAGCGTCACCACCGCGTGTGGATTCTGATCGACCACCGGTGTCGCGCTCTTTACCATCAGGAATCCCGCTCCGATAAAAACCGCCATGACAAGATGCAGCGCCGCCGAGAAGGCAAAGTTCATCCGCCGGACCGGATAGCCCGCCCAGCTCTTGCCGAACAGGCTGGGCATGACATGGCTGTTCCCGCTTACCGCTCTGCTGGCTGGACTATTCCTCTGCGCCGCGTCCGCGGTTATCGTCACGGCCCGTCCTGCCGCTTCCCACTCCAGTTCCAGCTTCAAACGTGACTTGAAGTTCTCCCGCGGCAGCTCGCGCAGCTCCCCGGCAAGCTCAAGCAGTTCCGCTACCTCGTCGCTGCACGTTGCGCGTGCGCCGTCCGGATGGGCCAGCATGCTTTCAATGGCCTGGTCGAGTTCGTCATGCATCAGCGTATTACTCATGGGAGTTCCTCACTTGTCCGCGCAGTGTTTCCAGGGCGCGAAACTGTAGCTGCTTCACCGCACCCTCTGACCGTCCCAGCTCCAGCGCGATTTCGCGCACGCTCTTCTGTTCAACAAAGCGCCGCATGATCACCAGTCTCTGGTCGGCCGGGAGCCGGTCAACCAGTTGAAAGAGCATCGCCCGTCGCTCGACCTCCGGCTCTTCCGCGGCTTCCGCCATATCCATCGCCGCGTCCGCCGTTGCCACCTCTACGCCTCTGGCGCTTCGTTGCCAGCGGTCTGCCAGCGCGTTGGCGGCGATTCGCAGCAGCCATGCGGCAAAGGGAACGCCGCGCCACTGGAACCGCCCCAGGTTCTTGAGCGCCTGGTGGAAGACCTCGGCAGTCACGTCCTGCGCGTCGTCGCGGCTGGGCACGCGCCGCGCTACGAACGCATAGACCCGATGAAAGTTGCCTTCATAAAGCTCCGCGAACCGGCTCGGGTCGCTTTGCGCCGCCTCAATCAGGCACCGCTCCTGATTCAAGTCGGCTAAGTTGGCTAAATTGGCTAGAGCGTTCAACTGTTGCCCCCTGGGGACCCATTGCAGTCTCTATAGAGCTAAACCGCCGGCCGGGCTGAAAGGTTACGGTGTTCGGTTTCAGAATCTCTGGATCGCAGGGATAGAACGCTCGAAAGTGGGAGATTATGCAGGTGGGTTATGGCGGCCAAATAGCATGAAGCCACAGCCGTGGACCGGCCAAAAAGCCAAAGAACTAACTGCCGGCGGCTAACGCTTCTTCTTCTTCAAACTCAAATTCTTCCTGCCGCTCATTGCACATCCATACCGGCGCAAATGACAGCCGGTGCAGCGGCGTGGGACCAAGCTCGTTCAGTGCAGCCAGATGTTTCGGCGAGCGATAACCCTTGTTGGAGGCCAGATCATATTCGGGATAGACCGGGGCCCAGCGGCGGATCATCTCGTCGCGGTGTACCTTGGCGATAATCGACGCTGCGGCAATCGAGATGGAAATTGCGTCGCCGTGAATGATCTTGGTCTGCGGGCCTTCCCAGTCAATCCGCACAGCGTCCAGCAAAAGATGATCGGGGGCGGGAGATAGGCGGGCCACGGCCTCGCGCATCGCCAGCAGAGACGCCCAGTAAATGTTGAGCTGGTCGATCCTCGCTACGTCCACCGCGGCCACGGCATATGCGATGGCGTGCTCCTTGATCCTCTCCGCTAGCTTTTCCCGCGTCTTCTGGTCCAGCAGCTTGGAGTCGCGCAGTCCCTTGATGCGGTAGTCCCTTTCCAGAATCACCGCTCCGGCCACCACCGGCCCAAAGAGACACCCGCGCCCCACCTCATCCACGCCGGCAATCAGCTGCGCTCCCGCGGCCCACGCCAGCTTCTCAAATTTCTGCGAGCACTTCAGCCGCTTGAGCAGGCGCATCTTCATCGTGCCCTTGGAAAAAGGCAGGCCGGTCTCCGCATTAATGGGAATGGGCTTTCTTTGTTTTTTCCGCGGGGGCATGCACACAGCTTAACCGAACCGCAGCGCGCAGGCAAAAGCAGCGGGAATGGCGACTTCTTCCGGGCTCCATCCCCGGCCTTTTCACCTGCCGCCGAGGCTTCTTCTCTTCGATTCTGATATATCGTCCCAAGACCTAAGGTAGAACCACTCCATGGAACTATGTGACAGAGAGAGCAAATCGCGTGATGAATAGTAGCGTCCTTGTCGCGCAACAGCGCATTTTCAGCGCTTGAGACAGGGGTGATGAAACGCTCGCTTCTAGTGATGAGTAGTTCAGTGCGCTTCGTACCGGGACGGATGACTTCGCAATTCGGAATTTAATCTTCCAGAAAATTCCATTTACTAGTTTCTGCAATGATAACCGTCTAGTAAACCATTCATTCTTATCGAAAACGATAGTGGAACTCTGATTGCATTTGTCCTCATCGTCTGGGGGCGGATTGAATGAATGCGAATCAGGATAGTTCGGTGACGTCACTGCCAGCTTTCTCATCGCGTTCCTCCTGCTCTGGCATTCAATAATCATGGAGGCAGAAGGCAAATGAAACATATTCGAAGGGTACTGGCCGGCATCTTTATCGCCTGCCTGTTTTCTCTCCCTGTTTTCGCGGCGCTCACCGGTGACATCAGCGGCACGGTGACGGACCCCAATGGGGCTGTCATCGCTGGCGCCAAGATCACGGTGAAAAACGTGAGCACAGGGGCCGTTCGCACGGTTACCAGCAGCGACGTGGGTCAGTTCTCTGTGCCCCAGCTTGAGCTGGGAACCTATGACATCACAGTGGAAAAGACCGGCTTCAAGAGCTCGACCAGCAGGGCCGTGGTTCGAAGCGGCGAAAACACGCGTTTGAACAGTCAGTTGGAAATTGGCGCCGCGGGCGAAGTCGTCACGGTTGAAGCGGCCACCCCAACTCTTGACGTGGCCACCGCTCAGGTAAGTTCGTCCCTGGATAGCAGCCAGGTGGTCACGCTGCCCAACCAGGCGCGTGATCCCGTGGCGTACGCCACCCTTTCACCGGGCGTGATTCCCGTGAACGCTGACAACTCCAACTTCCTCGGTACTGGAAGCTTCAACTCCAACGGTTCGCGCGGCCGCGCCAACAACATCACCGTTGACAACATCATCAGCAGCGATCTTTCCACCACCGGAGAATCGGGCACCGGCACCTTCGTCATCGACGGCGTGCAGGAGTTCAAGCTGATCACCAACAATTTTGACGCGGAATTCGGCCGTAACTCCGGATCGCAGGTGCAGGTCCTTACCAAGAGCGGCACCAACCAGATCCACGGCACGGCTTACATCTACCATCAGAACGTATTCTTCAACGCGCGCGATTTCTTTGCCGCTCCCCATGGCGTGACTCCGTTCGTGCAAAACCAGGGCGGCTTCGCGGCTGGCGGTCCAATCTACAAGGACCATACTTTCATCTACGGTCACTGGGAACTCGATAAGACGCGCGGCGGCGGCGGGACGGCCACAGCTCGCGTGCTGACGCCGGCGCAGGTTGCCGGCATCACCGATCCCACCTCGGCGGCACTGTTCTCGCAATATGGTTCGCCCAGCTCCGCCTCTGGTTTGATCTCCAGCGCGGCGCCTAACCAGGACAACGGCCATTCATGGTCGGTACGTATTGACCAGCTTCTGCGCAATGGTCAGGACACAATTTTCGCTCGCTATGGCGAAAACCCGGATGCCCAGGTAAGCCCCAGCCTGACGTTCGTACAGACCAACATCCCCGGCTTCGGCGCTTCGGTGAGCAGCAATGCCCGCACCTTCAGCGGCGGCTACACCATGAGCATCAAAGCCAACCTCATTAACCAGTTCCGCGTTGGTTTCGGGCGCAGCAATCCGAACTTCACCGCGAACACCCCATTCCCGCTCGGCCCGTTCATCAACATCGCCGGGAAATCGGGCTTTGGTCTCTCCCAGATCATCCCGCAGGGACGCACGCAGAACACCTTCCAGTATGGCGACACAGTTTCATGGGTCAAAGGCCGCCACACCTGGAAGTTCGGTGGCGACATTCTCCGTTATCAGGCTCCCAGCGTGTTTGATTCGCAGGTTCGTGGAGTCCTTACCTTCGCCAGCGTGGCAGCTTTCCAGGCTGGAACTCCTGCCGTCTGGACGCAGAACGTCGGCGACTCGCACCGGCACAACTTCTCGCTCGATCATTTCTGGTTCGTGCAGGACGACTTCCGCTTGAAAGATACTCTTACCCTCAACCTGGGCTTCCGCCTGGAGTCGTCCGGTGGAGTCTCTGAAGGAAACAACCTGCTCTCCAACCTCGATCCCAATAACCACACTCCTATCGGTTTGTTCGGTACGGGAGCGCTCGGCGGCGTCGATATCGGCGGCACGGCCTTCCATCGCAACTGGAATCCTGCGCCACGCCTCGGCTTTGCCTGGAATCCTGATCGCGGGAAGCTGGTTGTGCGCGGCGGATACGGTATAGCCTATGACTATATCTTCCTAAACCCGATCACCAACCTGCGCTTCTCGGCTCCGTTCCTGCCGTCTCTCACCGTCCAGCAATTCACGGGCGGCAATACTTACGCTGCACTGGTGGCTGGCACCGCGCCGGCGCAGGTGGCGATTCGCACCGCGGCGGCTTCAGGCCAGTTCCTGGCTACCCAGGCTAACTTCGGCAACCTTTCCCCGGTTGACCAGAATTTGGATAACCCACGCAACCAGCAAGCCGATCTGGGCGTTGAGTATCAGGTCATGAAAGACCTGGTTTTGAAGACCACGCTCATCAATACCAGAAACGATCATCTCCAGGTTTCAGTGCCGCTCAACCTGGTTGCGCCGGGCAACCGGCCTGCTCCCGCCACCAGCGCGGCAGATCAGGCTGCGCGCCTTGCCCAGTTCCAGGCAGCATTTGCCGCGGAAACCGGAAATGCCGCCGGCACCATCATCAACAGCCGTTTGGATCCACGCTTCAACAGCGTTACCCAGGTCCAGAGCATTGGTACGTCGAACTTCAACAGCCTGCAGTTTGAGGCCATCAAGAAGTTCGGCCAGGGCCTGAGCTTTGACGCCAACTATACCTGGGGCCACAGCATTGACGACATATCCGATGCACTGGGTGTGCTCACCAATGACGTGCCTTCGGCCATCGATCCCACCAAGCCGCTCTCAGCCAACCGTGGCAACTCGGCGTTTGATATCCGTCAGCGCTTCGTGTTGAGCTACGTGTATGAGCTTCCGTTCGCCAAGCACTTCGGCGGAGTCACCAAACGGATCCTCGATGGCTGGAGCCTCGGCGGAATCTTCTCCACCCAGACCGGTGAGCCTATCACCATCCTGGCCGGGCCGGTTTCCGGTATCACTGACAACCTGTTGACCGGTAACAGCCGCGTCGTTGCCGACGGCGATGCCACCCAAATCATTCCCAGTGCGTTCAACACCATGGCTAACCTGCCGGTCAGCCAGCCGCTGCTTGGTAATGATGGCACCAGCGGACGCAATCACCTGCGCCTTGCCGGTATCACCAACTTTGATACTTCTTTGACCAAGGCGGTAAAGGTCACGGAAGGAAAATCACTGTTGCTCAGATGGGAAGTCTTCAACGCCCTGAACCACCCGAACCTCTCTGGTTTCCAGAACATTCTGACCAGTGATCCGGTGGGCGCAGGCTTTGGGACCTACCAGAGCACCGCAACCAACATGCGTCAGATGCAGGTTTCCGCGAAGTTCCAGTTCTAAGGACCAGCGGACCGCAAACTAAAAGGCCGGCCCCTGTGGCCGGCCTTTTTTTGCTGCTGCACGTTTTGTGGTTTGCTATTTTGCCCCGTTGATGACCCTCAGCACCATCTGTGTGCGCGGCCCGAGTTTGACGTTTCCCTTGTCGCCGACAATCGTCACCGCTTCGGCCGTGCTCTTTTGCAGAGTCAGGCCCTTCAGCCCGATGACGCCGCGGTTGGCGCCGCTGATCACGCCGGTGGTCTGAGGAAAATTTCCTCCCATGATGTTCGGGTTCGCCTGCACCGCGTCGATTGCCGCCGCGCCTGTGCTCTTGCCCTTCTCCATCTGCACCGGCATCTGGTCCAGGCTGCTGGTCGGCACCACTGAATGTCTCACGGGCGGCGCCACGGCCTCAATCACCGCCGGGAATTCGAATGGAAGTTCCTTGTTGTCCTTGAGCACTATCTTCTCAAACAGCAATCCCAGCCGGGACGGATGCTCCTTGTTGTATTCAACCGCCTCGGTTACATGGCCGATTACGCGGGCATTGCGGGGGATGATGATCTTTCCTTCATACAGCAGGTCCTGGCGCACCACGCATTGCACCACCGTTCCCACCATCGACTTCTTGGTGTCAACTGAGTCCAGCAACTCCACCACAAGAATTGTCCCCGCGCCGGGACGGTACGTCACCGTGCCGGCATCAGGGTTGACTTTCTCCTGTGCTGAAGCTGGCGTCTGCTGCAACGGTCGGGCCGACGGGTTCGCTGCCAGAGGCAGGAGAATAACGAGCGCAGTTATTTGTTTCATGATTACACCTGCACTATCTTTTAAGACGGGTCACATCCGGGAAAGATAGCGGTTGTTCGTGCGCGCTATTTCTTCATACAGCAGACCCAGGCGGAATGGTACTCCGTTCCAGGCGCGCGGAGAAGCAGATTGGTATCACTCCCAAACGCCTCCACCCGCCGACTCCAGCCAGAAGATGTAACCTTGCAGTTCTTCTGAAGTGACCGCGGCGTGTGTCAGGAAAACGGGTTGCCTCTCCGCGAACGTCTCCAGCTTTAGCGGCAAATGTCCCATGCCAAACCCGTCTTTGTCGTGAATGGTCCCCAGTGTAAGCTGGCCCGGATCAATGGCCCGCGGGCGCTGCGGGAAATGCTGCTTGTATATCCTTACGTGGACCTTGTCCGCTTCCAGTTTCAATATTTTTGCAATGCTGAATACGTCCCCATCGATGATCGAATAGTATCCGCCTTCAAAAAGTTCGGACTGCGCTGCGCGGGTCGATTCAGAGAAAGTCATCTGGTAGGCGCGGATGTGCTTTCCGCATTATGGCTCACAAATGAAGGTCAGAAAAAGATTCTGGTGCAGCAAAGGTAAAAGATAGTGGAGGCTTTCAACAACTTTCCAGACTGTAATCCCTCGCTCCGTCAAGAGCGCGATTTTGCCGGCGCGCACAGCACGGCTGCCCAGTCTCACGCCTGGTGGAAACACACAACCCGCGCTGATATCGGGAGGGGTGAGATTCAAGGATGTGCCTTGAAAAAGGCCTCTGAGGCCTTCCTTAGCTCTTCTCTTCGCCGGCGGTTGTTGCTGCGACAGCCATCGGGCGGTCCACTTCGCGCAGACGCGCCGCTTTGCCCTTCAACGCGCGCAGGTAAAACAGCTTGGCGCGGCGGACCTGGTTGGCGCGAACCACTTCAACCTTGTCGATCACCTTGGAGTTAAAAGGGAAGATGCGCTCCACGCCCTGGCCGAAGCTGATCTTGCGGACGGTAAAGCTGCCCTGCGGGCCTTTGCGCATCGAAATCACTGTGCCCTCGAACGCCTGAACGCGCTCTTTGTCGCCTTCCTTGATCTTTACCTGGACGCGGACTGTGTCGCCGGCATTCACCGCGGGTATGTCTTTGCGCTGCAGCTTGGCAGCCAGTTTTTCCATGATTGGGTGCTGTGACATGATCTTTTCCCTTTTCTCTCTTTAAGAATTTTAGCAACTAGCAGCTGGCAAACGGCAATTCCAGGGAAGACTATTTCTGATTGCCTTTTGCCCAATGCTATTTGCTTCTTTGGCCTAACTCGGCCAGAAACTTCTTGTCGTCCGCGCTCAGCGCCTGCCTTTCCAGCAGATCAGGCCGGTTCCGCCAGGTTTTTTCCAGCGCCTTGCGTCTTCGCCACTTGCGAATCTGCTCGTGGTTTCCGCCCATCAACACTTCCGGCACTGCCATGCCGCGGAACTCAGCTGGCCTGGTGTAATGCGGATAATCCAGCAGTCCGCCCGAACCGCATGCGCTGTCAGGTCCACCCGCTCCGGCCTTCCCAGCTAGGGGCACGGCGCTCGAACCCGTGGTGAAACTCTCCTGCCGCGAAGAAGCTTCATTGCCCAGCGCACCCGGGATCAGTCGTGTAACCGTATCAACGATCACTGCCGCTCCCAACTCGCCGCCGCTCAAAACATAATCGCCGATCGAAACCTCGCGGTCCGCCAGCCCTTCCGCTACCCGCTCGTCCACGCCTTCGTAGCGGCCGCATATCAGCACCAGCCGGTGCATCTGCGAGAGTTCTTCCGCCACGCTCTGGCTGAACATCTGCCCTTGCGGAGATAGCAGGATCACCGTCTCTTTGGCCCTGCCCCCCACCCGGTCTTCGCGCGTCGCAAGTTTCAACGACTCAGCGCATGCGAACAGCGGTTCCGGCTTCAGCACCATGCCTTCGCCGCCGCCAAACGGCCGGTCATCCACTGTTTTGTGGCGGTCGTTGGTGAAGGCCCGCAGGTCATGCAGCAGGATTTCAATGAGCCCGGCCTCGCGCGCCCTGCGCACAATGCCATAATCCAGCGGCCCGCGAAAAAAGTCCGGAAAAATAGTTACGATCTCGAACTTCATCTTCGGGCTCAACCAGATTTCTTTTCGTGCCCCTGCTTTTCTTTCTGGCGCAGCGGCGCATCCAGCTCGAGCATTCCCTCAGGCAGCTTCATCTTCACCTGCCGGCGCTCCAGGTCAACTTTTTCGATGTAGGCGGCGGCAAAGGGAATCAACTGCTCTTTCTCTCCCTGCACCACCAGAAGCGGCGCTTCACCGCTGCCAAACTGTACATCCCGGATCTTTCCGATCTCTCGGCCGGAATCGGTCACCGTGCAGCCGGCCAGATCGCTGATGTAAAACTCGTCGCCGGCCAGTTTTGCGCGCTCGCTGAACGGCACCTGAATTTCATATCCGATCAGCGCTTCCGCTTCAGTGATGGAATCCACTCCGGCAAACTTCAGCACCACCATGCCTTTGTGGAACCAATGTTCCTGGAGTTCCAGTTCGCGCCTTCGCTCAATGATTCCCGGCCTCGCGGCGCTTTTGCTTCCCGGCAAGGCAAAGAGCTTTTTGCGGGTTGCAAAACGATCGGGAAAATCGGTGAGCAGGGCCGCTGCGACTTCTCCGACGCGCCCTTGCGTCTTGACCACTCTGGCGATCGTGACAAACTCTTCGTCGCCCGGGGTTTCAGGGGAAACAGCCATTTCCTGGGGGCAAAGCTATTCTGCGCCCGCCGCTTCTCCTTCTTCCGTATCTTCTTCCTCGATAATCTCCAGCAGGTACCGTTTCTTGTACTTCATACTGGCCGCGCCAAGAATGGTCCGAATGGACTTCGCCGTACGTCCCTGCCGGCCAATCACTTTGCCCAGGTCCGTTGGCGCAACGCGCAACTCCAATATCGTTGCATCGCCATCCTCGACCGGGGTCACCTGAACTTGTTCGGGAGCGTCCACAAGGGCCTGGGCTATTTGCTCCACGAGCATACGCATATCGCCGCCCGCATCCATCATGAGAGGAGTCCTTCGCTTCTACGCTGGGGCCCAATTTCCCGTTCCCTTCCCGGGAAGTCTTGACTCTTGCTGCTTACGCTGCCGGCGTTGCCGTCGCTTGTGACTTGGTGAGCAGACGGCCCACGGTATCAGAAAGCTGCGCGCCCTTGGAGACCCAATAATCGATCCGGTCTCGTTTCAGGTTGATGGTAGTAGGGTTGGTGCGGGGATTGTAAAGTCCCACCACTTCAACAGAACGGCCATTGCGGGCGCGTTCTTTCTCAATTACAACCACACGGTAATAAGGCTGCTTGCGCGCACCAATGCGCGCCAATCGAATCATTAGCACAGTTACACTAATATCCTTTCCAGATTGGGACCCAGCAGGCTGGGCAAGTTGTTATTATCGCGTAAGTTGCAGGGATTGGCAAGGCGTGCACGGCCCGGTTTGGAAAACACCGGCTCTGCTTGCCGCGCGGTTCCGGCGCCGGGGGCTTATTACCACGAAATCAGGCAAACAGAATCTTGGGGTTAGCTGGGAGCTATTCGTCCCAGAACCTGCGCCACCAGCCCTTTTTTTCCTGCTCTAACTCATCATCCAGCACCACTTCATCGCGCAAGCCAAGAAAACCTCCGGCCATGGTGCGGCCTGGCAATGGCTTGGCAAACTCGCTGTTGGTTGACAAAGTATGAGCGGACGCCGGGTTAGCCTTAAACGCGTCCCGCGGGCGCGCCGGGCGCCGCGTCTTGGGTCCGCGAAAAACGGCTATTCCTATATCGGAGTTGCTGCCGGCCGCGGGCAGCAGGGTTACCACCGCGCCGGGCTTGGCCAGAGCGTAATCGATTGCGCCACGGCCAAAGGTCTGAATAGTTGCTCCCTGCGCCAACGTGGCCTGCAGGAGTGACGATGTTTGCTGGTCAAAAGCGATCCACCGGGGCATAGCTCTACCGTCCGTAAATTCTGGCTCTAAACAAGTGGCAACTATTTGGATGCAATCCCAAGTTCCCGAGTTTGACCTGGGTTGCGCGCTTCATATACTCTCCCGCGTTGGGATTCTCAAGCCCGGAGAACTCAGAATGCCCCCATTTTCCCTCGACCGCCGCCAGTTCACCCTGGGTGCGGCTGCCGTGGCCACAGCAGCATTGATCCGGCCGGCCGAAGCGCTGGCACAGGCCGCTGCGGGCCCAGACGATACCTCCATGGAAGCCAAAGCCAAGGCCGCCATGGCCCGCCTCTCGCCCCCGTCCCGCGCCGAAGTTGAGATGAAGATGGGCAATATCCAGCGCAAGTATGGTGACCGGCTCAACGATGAGCAAAAGGCGGATATCCGCCGGCTGCTGGCCGAAACCCAGGAAGGCCTGGAGAGAATGCGTGCCTTCCCGCTGGATAACGGCGACCAGCCCGCCGACGCCTTCCGCGCCTATCGTCATGAAGACCAACCCCGGGATGAGAAGAAATAATGTTAAGTCAAGAGGTCCTTTACCTTCCTGTAAGTGATTTATCCAAAAGGATCCAGGCCCGCCAGATTTCTCCGGTTGAGCTGACGGAGAGCTATCTGGACCGCGCCCGCGATCTTGGCCCCAGGTTGAACGCGTATGCCACACTTACTCCCGAACTGGCCTTGAAGCAGGCGCACGCCGCGGAAAAAGAGATCAAAGCAGGGAAGTATCGCGGGCCGTTGCACGGCATTCCTTACGCTGCCAAAGACCTGCTCGCGGTAAAGGGCTATCCCACGGGTTGGGGCGCGCGTCCATATAAAGACCAGCACTTTGACTATGACGCCACGGTGATTCGCAAGCTGGAATCAGCCGGCGCGATTCTGGTCGGCAAGGCCGCCATGATCGAGCTGGCCGGAGGCATGGGATATCGTTACGCCACAGCCTCGTCCAGCGGGCCGGCAAAAAATCCCTGGAACACCGAATATTGGACCTGCGGTTCCTCGAGCGGTTCAGCCGCCGTCACCGGAGCCGCGCTCGCTGCGTTCGCCATCGGTACGGAAACGTGGGGCTCCATCATCTGCCCTTCAGGCTTCTGTGGGCTCAGCGGCCTGCGTCCCACTTACGGACGCGTGAGCCG
>DASTPO010000435.1:0-6046 GCA_035762225.1 Candidatus Angelobacter sp. | reverse complement strand
GCTACGGCCAACTGAGTTTTAGCAGCAATACTTTTAGAAAGACATTTGAGGAGAGGGACAACACAATGAAAAAGGTAATTCTCTTAACCATCTTCGCGGCCCTGATGATGATCTCGTCGGCGGCCGTCGCCCAAACAACCGCCAGTGGCACCCTGACTGTGACCGCCACTGTCAACGGCTCCATCCAGCTGGTTTTCAACTCTGACGCCTCCGGCGTTGCCTTGTCATCCGGCGCGGGCACCAACACTGCCACGCTCGACTTTGGCGCGGTTTCTGCTTTTGGCGCCATTAACCCGAAGATCGTACGGACCACCACCGCCAGCAACTTTACGGTCAGCTCCGCGGTTGACGTTCAGGTCGCCAAAACCAACTCGGCCAGCGCGAATTACACGCTGGTGGCTCAGCTGGGCGCGGCGGATGCTGTGAATACATGGAGCGTTGGCGGCGTTGCCGTCACCAGTGCTGCGCAGTCGACCCTGACCGCGACGGGAACCTATGCCGCCAACAGCAATTTCCCGGTGGCCATCACCATCCCGTTCACCACGGCCAGCGGAACCCTGATCAGCAACACCATTAATTACACCGCCACCGCCAATTAAGGGTTTAATTGGATTGGCTGGGCCTGAATCCTGGGGCCCCATAGATGGCTTGGAGTTTGCCGGAGGTGCGAAGATCGGGTTGCGTTTTGTCCTGCCGTTATTGCTGTTAGGTTCCTCCCTCATAACCGACGGGTGGACGCAACGCAAGACCCCGGCCAAACGCGCCTCCAGCACGGCTCTTTCCATGCAGTCCCAGAGCCAGGGAGCGATATCAGTGAGCTTCGTCAGCGCGCCGGATGGAGCCGCCTTGAATGGCGGTGCCTCCGGCCAGCGCAGTTTAAATCTGGGCACGGTTTCACGCGCCTCCGGCGCCCAGTCAGCGAACGTCCAGGTCCAGCAGTTTTCTGGACATTTTCTGGTTTCCACCAGGTTCGGTCTTAACGTTCAGGATGGTTCGCAGCACGCAACCAGCGCCACCATCCTTGCCGCTCTCGCCGTTCCGGACGCTAATTACACCTTCCGGCTCGACGGGGTCACCCTGGAAACCCAGCCGCAACTGGTACAAGGCCAGGCGCGGGTCGGTTCAACTTTTATGCACCGTCTGGAAATCGATGTACCGGCTTCGCTGACGGAGAAAAATTCTCAACTGCACAATGCCATCATCTTTCAAATCATCCCGAACTGACTCCTCTATTGCCGGTCCCATTCAGAATCGTGGGCCGCAAAAGAACCTTGCTGCACAAGCACTCCTGCCTGTGCGGCTCTGTCTGTGCGCTGGTCTACTTTGCCTAAGCGTTGCTCTCTCGGCCCAGACTGCACCTAAACCTCCTGCTCCATCCGCCAATCCTCAATCGCCTGCGGCTCCTCCGTCTTTATCGTTGAGCCCCGCGGTCATCATGGCGAAAGGCAACTTTGGACAGGGACTCACCCAGACGTTAACCATCACCAACCAGTTCAGCCGTGATTTCGCCTTTGAAATGGTGGCGGAAGACGTCATCGTCAAGGACGGCAAGCGTGTCTTCGTTGCCGCCGGTGAAACTCCCAACAGTATTGCTGCCAGCGCGGTATTTTCCCAGAAACTTGTGCTGGTCAAAGCCTTCTCGTCGGCTTCGGTCGACGTGCGTCTTACCTTGCCGGCACAGACCAGCGTTCGTGCCGTCATTGCCCTGTTTCGCGGTACTGACAAGCTGCCCACCTCCAATGACGCGGTTGGCATGACCGCATCTCTGGGCACGCTGATCACCTTCAACCTCACGGACAACGTGAAACTTCAGCCTGAGGCGGTCCGGGTAAGTCCCGCCAGTGATACGGCCAATATGAAAATCGCCCAGTGGATCGCCAACAGCGGCACCGAGCCTGCTTTGCCTGAAGGCACAGCGGCCGTGCTCAATGGCAGCGGCGCACTGGTAGGGAAGGCCACCTTCGGTCCCCAGCGGCTGCTTCCGGGCGAGCGCCTGGAATTTTCCGCTGAATATCCCGGTGACCTCGGTCCCGGCAGTTACCGCGCGCTTTGCTCCTACCAGTTTGAGGGCAAGACCCTGACCAGTGAAGGCGCGTTTGAAGTGTCCGGAAAATGAAGCGCTGCTGCAGCATCGTCCTGCTGGTTGCCGCGGCTGCGGGCGCGCTCCGGGGACAATCCTCTGCCTCTCCGGGCAGCGCCTCTCTTGCGCGCGCTGGCGCGGACGCTCCACTTTCTGTCGGATATCAGAAAAGAATTTCGTTCAGCGTCGCCGGCGCCACCGCCGCGTACTCGCTTGACGCGGGCATTGCCGATGCCACCGCCAGCAATGGCGTAGTTGAGATCGCGGGCAAGGCCCCCGGCTCTACCAGCATTGTCATCGTCACTCCCGCTGGCGTGCAGACTCTGGCGGTGACCGTTCCTATTCCACCGCCAGTGCTGCCTCCGGGCTTTGAGCCGCCGGAGCGCGCGGGGTCCGGCGAGGTTGGCGCCTACGAGTTCCGCTACAACTCCGATCCCGGACAGATCACCAACTCCATCGACCTAAAGCGTACGCAGGGACAGTCATTCACCCGCATGCAGGTGGTAAACGCGAATCTGTTTTCCGCCGGCTCTTCCACCTCGGCCATCGGCTTTCCTTTTCTGGCTTACGAGATCGGCCGCCCCAACTCCGACTTTACCTTTATCGATAAGCAGGTCGGCAACTCCCCCCTGACCATTGATGGTTTTCTTGTTCGCGGCATGCATGTACGGGAAGGTCCCTGGGAATTTCATGGCGGCTTTACCTCTGTCGCCACGTTTCAAGGGCTGTTTCTGGCTACCGATCGTGAATACACCGCCGGCGTTTCCCGCATGTTTCGCCTTAACGATGCCAATTCACTTGAAACCAATGCGTATTACTTCCAGAACCCTGACAGCCAGCGTGCCATTGCCGCCAATGGCGCCGTTGGCTCGCTGGTCTACCGGCTCAAGTTTGCCGACCGTGGAAATTTTCTGGCGGAGGCCGGCGTCAGCCACGGCCTGGGCTTGGCCACGCGCGGCAATTATGACGACAAGCTCAACCATATCGCTGGAGATTTCCGCATACAGTCACGCAACTTTGCTTCTCTGGCGGTCAACAATCAGCACGGAACATTTGCCGACCTTAACGCCAGCCGCAAGCTTACCGATCGCCTCTCCGCCAGCCTGGATTTGAATCAGTCAGATTACAATCTGCCGACACTCAGCCAGAACACGTTCACCAGCAACAGCCAGCTGAATTTCAAGATCAATCGTTATTTTTCGATCAACGGCGGCGGCGCCTATGCCACGTTTCAATCCATGGTGCCGCTGAGCGCCCGTGTCACCACGGTGAACCTTCCCGCCGGCGTTGATTATTCCACTCGCCATTTTGGGGCAGGCTTCCAGTATCAACGCACCATCAACATCGAAGGAGGAGGCGGTGGCAATGATTATGCGGTGAATGCCCGCGCCGCAGCCGGCAGCTTTCAACTCAGCGGCTTCTTCCGGCATGACGTCCAGGTGCCAACGCTCGCCGCCATCTTTTCCCAGGTGCCCGGCCTTCAGGACGCGCTGGACCGCGCCGGTATTGTCGCTTCCACCCCGGAGCAGCTGGCCGATCTGCTGCGCAACACCGCGCTGCTTCAGCTTCTCGGCTTCACCAACGCTTTCACTGTAAATCTTGCCGCGTCGCGCAATGACACCAGCGCCGCTCTGACCTGGATCTCGCGCAACCAGAATCGCCGCAAGGTTGATTTCAGTTATTTCAACAGCGACACGGAATTGCTTCAGGGCAGCAAGTTTGTCCTGACCACGGCGTCGGTCAGTTACACGCAGCGCATCAAGACCAATAACAACATCGTCGCCTCGGCCGCCATGGTGCGCACCACGAATCTGGGCGTTACCGATACCCACCCGCTCTTCAGCGTTTCCGTGCAGCGCCGGTTTTTCTCCGTGCCGTCATTGCTGATGCCCGGACGCCACGGCGTCATTCAGGGCCATATTTTCCGTGATGACGAGTCCAGCGCTCTTTACAACGATCATCTTCCTGCCATGAGCGGCGTGGAGGTGCGGCTGGATGAAGATCGCGTCACCCATACTGACGCAGGCGGGTACTACTCATTTCATCATGTGCCCTTCGGCGTGCATCGCGTGGAAGCCCGCCTCCAGAGCGAAGAACAGTTTTTCTACACCACTGACTCGCCCGCCACCGTGGACATGAATGCCACCGTCGATTTTGGCGTGAACTTTGCCCGCGGGCAGGTCTATGGCTTTCTGCTGAATGACGCTGGGGCCGGGATCGGTGGAATCACCGTCGAGCTGAAGAGTGAGAAGCTGACGCGGCGCATTACCACCGCGGGCAATGGCAAGTTTTCTTTCACCGGGCTTGCTCCAGGGACTTATTCTGTTGCGTCTCTGCCCGACTCCTTTCCTCCCGGCTATGCTTTGCAGGACCTGGCCCCGAAGACCATTGTTGTCGAATCAGGCAAAGCAGCGGACACCAATCTGGCGGCGCGGGCCCTGCGCTCGATTGCCGGGCGCGTGATTGCCTATGACAAGACCTCGCTGCAAACCGTTCCGTTGGCGGGCATCATCGTGCGGCTGAAGCAGGAGGCAGCAGAAGGCGTGGAAGGCGCGACGGCTGAGAATGCCCCAAAACCGCCCTCGCCGGTCAGTGTGCCCATGGAAGTAAAGACCAGTGACAGCGGCGCGTACATCTTCCGCAACCTGCCCGCCGGGACCTACACGGTGTCCATTGAGCGCGACGGCAAAGAAATCTCTCAGAGCGTCACGCTCTCTCCGGCTCCAGCGAACGTGCGCGGCGTTGATCTCAATGCCGGAACCAGGTAGAGCTGGAGAACAGGCGGAAGGAATTAATTCCCGGATTTCAACTTTGCCGCTTGCTTTGCGGGCTCCCGTTGCTGCCGGGCCTTCTCAGGCTGAATCCCGGCCAATCGCACCGTCTGTAAGCGCGAAACATTGTCCCTGGGGTCAACTGCATTGGCAACGATCAACCTTTGCTCTCCATCGGGCCCCACCACCATCCCCACCGAACTGACTACCGTGGCCACCACAGTCAGCTGCCCCTGGACGCTTTGTCTTGTTCCGGGAAAACCCTGCTGGGCAAAAGTGCTCGTGCCGAAAAACAGAGCTGCTGCCAGCACGCCAAATTTGAGCCCGTAACGATGCATACTCTTTGCCGGGTCCTCGAAGTTGAGATTGCTGATTTACGGCGGAAGTTTTCTCAGCTACTCACCAGAAACATCGGCGGATTTACCTTGCAGTGTTGCGGGATTTTCGTTGGCCCATTTTTGTACTCACATCGCGATGGATCCTGCGCGGTGGCCTAAGCGCATGGCTGCGCTGGCCTTAGTGCCCAAAGAAATCAGCTGAGTACATACAGCGAGGCTGAAGGAGTCTCCCCATAGTAACCACACACGCTCAGATTCGGGGCGGGCTGGAGACGCGGCCTGTGGTATGCAATAGGTGAATGCGTTTACCGGAAATCGAATGGCAGCGGGTTTCGCGCGCCCAGTTCATCGGCTGGATGGCTTTCTATCTTCTGCTGCTGTTCTATCTCGGCGCGCATTGGGGCCAGATGACGCTGCTCGACAACCTTCATCTCCCTATCCATGAAGGCGGCCATCTGCTCTTTGGCTGGCTCGGCGACACGCTTGGGCTGTGGGGCGGCACGCTGCTGCAACTCGTTGTGCCTGCGCTGCTGGCGGCCAGCTTTGCCGTGCGCCGCGAACTGCCCGGCACCGTCTTTTGCGCGTTCGCGTTCTTTCACAGCCTCACCGGCGTTGCCACTTACATGGCGGATGCGCTGCGCCTGGAACTGCCGCTGGTCACCGTCGGCGCCATTGCCGACGAAGCGCAGCATGACTGGGTTCGCATCTTCTCCAGCCTCGGTGTCTTACCCCACGCAATCCAGATCGGCAACTTCACTCGCATGGTGGCCTGGGCCGGAATGGTCGGGACCATTGTCTGGTTTGCCTGGAGGCAATACCAGCAAACCCAGAGTGAAACAGATTCGGCTCTCTCCGCC
>DASTPO010000434.1:0-3673 GCA_035762225.1 Candidatus Angelobacter sp. | reverse complement strand
GATCACGGCGAAGTTCAGCCCAAAGCACAGCCAGTACGCCTGGTCGTCTGTAAGCCCGGTATGGCGCGCAATGTACTTTACCGCCGGAGCATGACGAATCGCATCAGCTTCACCGCCCGCCCTGGTTTCACGTTCACCTTGCGCTTTGTCGGAGGCCGGCTCCTGCTGCGACGCAGTTTCTGTCGCAGGCTTGGCGCTCTCTTGTGCGAATAGCGCTCGCGCCGGCGCCAGGGCCAGCAATAAGGCCAAAGCCAGGGCTGGTGTTGTCCAGCGTTTTTGTCGCGCCATCATCACTAGCGGCCTCCCGCGGCAGCCGCCGGACGCAGCACGGTGGCAATCACCTGGTCTGCCAGCGCGTTGGCCTGCTGCTCCAGCGAAGCCTTCGCTGCCAGAGTGTCCTTTTCCAGTGCCGCGCGCGCGTTTTTTACCATCTCCATTGCCTGCTGCCGCGCCTGGGCCAGAGCGGCCTGGCGTTGGTCCATAACTCGTTGCCGAAAGGCCTGTTGCGTCTGATATATCTGGGCCCGCGCCTCGCGAACACGCTGCTCGTATTCCGCAGTGCGCGCTTCCGCGGTGGCAATCTCCTGCTGCGCGCGGCGAATCGCGCCTTCCGTCAGTTCATGCCGCTGCGCCAGCACTTTTTGCAGCTTGCCATGCACAATGTAACGGTAGCCGGTCCACACGATCAGCAAACCGATCATCGTCGGGATGGCGGAAATCAGTAATTCGCCTATCTGCTTTTTTATCTGACCCATTAAAATTATCGCTTAGGTTGAGCTGAACAGAAGTGGACTCGGGGGCTGCCACCAAACTCTTTAAGCTATCATCCGTCTGAGCGGAGTGTCAACGATAGCGGGGCCTTATTCCGCGGCTCGCGCAGCACATTTACACGGCCTGAAGCACCATATTCTCTTAGAGAATACTCATTCCATTATCATGGCGCATTATGTTTGTTCTCTACATACTTCTGGGCGTTATTATCGGCGCGCTTTCGGGTGTGGTCGGAATTGGCGGCGGCATCATTATTGTTCCCGCGCTGGTGTACCTCTTTCACATGAACCAGCACAAGGCGCAGGGCACATCACTGGGCGCGCTGCTGGCGCCGATCGGCGCACTGGCTTTCTGGGAGTATTACAAAGCCGGCAATGCCGACATAAAAGCCGCTCTGCTCATCGGGGTGGGGTTTCTGGTGGGCGGCTATTTTGGAGGAATGTGGGCGCAACATCTCCCCGAAGTGGTGTTGCGGCGCGTGTTTGGAACTCTTCTGGCAATCATTGGCATCCAACTGCTCTTTAGCCGATGACTTTTGATCAGATCGCGGGCTAGAGCGTTGTTAAGTGATTGCGTTATATCTACTTGCGCGCGAGGAGCAGCAAGGGTTACCAAGCTGATTAAGTAAGTAAAAAAAGACTTGCCGGACGCCTTGACATGGCCTTGGAGTGGCCTAAAATGTATATATCACCTCCGATCCGATTCAGGATCGAATGGGCTTGTGGCCAAGGAAACCGTCACCGCTTCTTGGTCACCGGCCCATTTTGATTTTTCCAGCAAAAAGGGTCTTTGGCTTTTGGCTCTTGGCCCTTGGCTCTGTCGTTCGGGAAAGTGATTCTCATCACCAACCTGCCAGCCGAGCGCGCTCGAGTTATTGCTGAGTGATGCAGCTATCGATATTCCTCACCGTATTGCCGGACCACACGTTTCCGTTGTGGTTGGCAACGCCTCCTCCGCCTTCTGACACGGTCACGTTGCAGTGGATGATTGGAGGCTCGCTGGCCACGCCGATAGGAGAAGTTGCATCCGGAATCGCCTGGGCCCAGGCGAGATCGCTCGCGGAGGAAGAAAACGCCTGGTTGTTGCTGATGGTGTTGTTAAACGTTCCATTCAGGAGCACGATGCCGCCAACAAAAGAAGGCGCGATGCCGCTGTTTCTCTCCGATCCTGTGGGGCCGTCGGTATGGTCAACGTTGCCCGAAATCAGATTGTCGTGGGCCGGCCCGAACTGGCTCAGCGTTGATGTCCCCGGCAAGGGATCGGCAATCATGATGCCCACAAAATCAGCGGTGCTGAAAATATTGTCGCTCACCGTGTTGAAGGACGAGCCGTCAGTGATCAGCACGTTGTTGGTAAACGGATAGTCTGCCGTGTTGTGGCTGATGGTGTTGCTGTTGGAATTGAACACCGCGAACGAAACGGTGGTGCAATTATTGGACGCGTTGTGATCGATCAGCGTGTTGCTGCTCCCGAACAGCCGCACCGCGCCCACGCCCCAGTGGGTAAGCGAGGGATCGAAGGCAACGTAATCCGGCAAATTGTCCTGCCCATTGGCGCTTAGCTGCCAGCCTCGCACCGTGGTGTTGCGGCTGTTCTCAATGTCGATGCCGCCGACGAAGTTCTTGTTGATGGTCCCGGCAGCCGGGCCGACTCCCGCTCCGCCTGGATTCGCGCCTCCGCCATCCAGCGTGACGAAGTTCGAATTCTCCACCACAATGCCGATCCCCGCGCTCTGGATCGTGGTCTGTATGCCCTTGACCGCAGCCGAAATGGTATTTTTCCCGGAAGGGTTGATGTGGTTCAGCAGGATGCCGACGCTGGAGTTGGAGCCGTTTCCGGCGATGGTGAGATTGAGCAGCGTGAAGGATTTTGTGAGCGATGTTCCGTCAATGGAGACGGCGGCGGCGCCCGCGCCCAGCGAATTGATCGCCAGCGGGCCGATCATGAACGGATCGGCAGTGGTGCCGGAGCCACCGGCCACGCAGCTGCACGCCTGAAAGTCGGAATCTTTGGTGATGGTTATGGGTGCGTGAGAGCCGTTGGCGCCGATCGCGTCTGAGCAGAAGAAGAGGACTACGGCTAAGAGTGTTAGTGAGCCTGAAATTGCTGACTTCTTCATGGCAGTTCCTCCGTAAATCGCAGTGATCCATTGCAGGATAGAGGATTGGAGGAAATCTACTCCGAACCGGGCGGCGGGTCAAAGCGAGTGACTCCGGCGCGAACCACGGGCCGCGCAAACCTGCAAAACTCCGCGATGCGCTGGTAGCATTGAAGCGGGACAGGGACAATCCTGATGAGAAACGTAATCTTCGCCATCAACATTACCCTGGATGGCTGCTGCGACCACACCAGGCAATTTGTGGATGCAGAACAAATGGAATATTTTACTCAGCTCACGCAGGATGCTGACCTGCAGATCTTTGGGCGTAAAACCTATGAATTGATGGTTCCCTATTGGCCTGACGTCCTCAATGACCGCTCTGCGACAAAAGCCGATACCGATTTTGCGCGGGCCTTTGTCGCCGTCAGTAAAGTTGTCTTTTCACGGACATTGGAGAAGGCGGAAGACAAGAAGACGAGAATTGTGCGAACGGACCTGCACGGCGAAATACTGAAATTGAAACAGCAGCCAGGCAAAAATATTTTAGTCGGCGGCGTGAGTGTTCCGTCACAGCTAATAGAGCTTGACCTGGTTGATGAATATCGTTTTGTGATTGGGCCGGTCGTTGCTGGAAAAGGAAGACGGCTGCTGGACGACGTCCGCCTGCGGGCGAGTGAGCAATTACAGCTTGTTGAGGCAAAGGTTTTTCAATCAGGATGCGTTGCGCTGCGTTACTTGAAACGGTGACAGAAGTGGGAGTCGAGCGCATGGTGCGGTTGAGCTTTGATCTAGTGGGCGGAG
>DASTPO010000433.1:0-11369 GCA_035762225.1 Candidatus Angelobacter sp. | reverse complement strand
GGAGAGCATCGGTCAGAAGGTGCAGGCTGTCGGTGGGGGAAGGATTGCCAGCCCAGAGCAGGACATTCTAGAGAGAACTCCCTGAGTCGGCATGGTGGGGGAGACATTCCCGGGATCCTTCGACTCCGCCTCGGATCGCTCCGCTTCCGCGGCGTTCGCTCAGGATGACAAGGGGGGACAGAGCATCGGGCAGAAGGGGAGGACTACCAGCAAAGAGCAGGACATTATGGGAGAACTCCCTGAGTCGGCATGGTGGAGGAGACATTCTCGGGATCCTTCGGAGCTCCCTCGACTGCGCTCGGGATTTCGCCTGCGGGCTCAGCCACCCCAGCAAGCCAAAATCGGGGCTTGCCGGGGACCCCGGTCAGACGCCCGCAGCGCGGCTCAACTTCGACTCCGCCTCGGGTCGCTCCGCTTCCGCGGCGTTCGCTCAGGATGACAGGGGGGAGAGCATCGGTCAGAAGGTGCAGGCTGTCGGTGGGGGAAGGATTGCCAGCCCAGACAGAGGCAGTGCGAGCTCAATCCAGATCCCGCAATCCTTTTCCGCCCAGGTACACGCCCAGGCTTCCCATCAGGGCGAGGGCGGCCATGCCGGCGATGGCGAAGGGAGCGCCGATGATGCGGGCCATGGAGCCGGCGAAGAGGCAGCCGATGGGCGGGAGGCCGAGAAACGCAGTGGAATAGATGCTCATCACGCGGCCGCGCATGTGGTCTTCCGCCAGGTGCTGGAGGAGGGAATTGATGGTCGCCACGGAGATGATCATGCAATAGCCCGCCACCATGAGCAGCAGTCCGGAAAGATAAAAGTTGCGGGAGAAGGTGAAGGCGACGATGGCGGCGTAGAGTCCGGCGGAGGCGCGCACCACAAAGAGCCCGCGGTGACGCAAGTGGCTGAGCGAGGCGATGGTGATGGCGCCGAGAAAGGCGCCCGCGCCGGAACAGGCCATGAGGAGTCCGAGACCGGGCTCGCCGGCGCCGAGAACGTCACGCGCGAAATAGGGCACGAAGGTGAGATACGGGATGGCAAGCAGGCTGCCGATACCGACCAGCAGCACCAGCGACGACATGTGCGGATGGCGAAAGACGTAAGCAAAGCCCTGTTTCAGCTTGTCCCACATGCCGGCGGCGGGTGAGCCGCGGAGGCCTGCCTGCTGGGAATCAGGCTGGCCAGACTGCGTCTGGACGGGATCGATATAACGGATGCGGGTGAGCGCGACCAGCACGGCGAGGAAGCTGAGCCCGTTGAGAAAGAAGTTGCCGGCCACGCCGGCCACGGCCATGGAAAAGCCTCCGATGGTGGGGCCGATGACGCGCGACATGTTGAACTGCGCGGAGTTGAGCGCGATGGCGTTGGTGAGGTCGTCACGGGGCACGAGCTGCGGCACCAGAGCCTGGTAGCTGGGCGTGTTGAGCGACATGGCGATGCCGGTGCCGAGAGCCAGCAGGACGATCTCCGTGACGTTGATGAGCGGATGCCCGTGGACGCGGATAAAAGCCAGCGCGGCCATGGTGAAGGCAAAAACCATCATGGCGGATTGGGTGACCATGAGCAGCTTGCGCTTGTTGACATGGTCCGCGATGACGCCGCCGATCAGGGCGAAAAACAAAATAGGAATAGACGACGCGAAGCCGACCACACCCAGCCAGAAGGCCGAGTTGGTGAGCTGGAGCACCAGCCAGCCCTGGGCGATGTTCTGCATCCAGGTGCCGATGTTGGAGAGAAAGTTTCCCGCCCAGAAGAGGCGGAAGTCGCGATGGCGAAGAGCGCGGGCCAGGCGCGGCAGCTCGATGACAGAGGTTTCATCGGCGTCAGAGACGGCGCCGTCAGTTACCGAGCCGGTAGCAAGGCCGTCAGCGGTGTCAGCGCGCGGCAGCGCTGGAGTAAGCGAAGCGAGGTCATTTGCGGCCGGATGAGGGCGTGCCGGCGGTGCGGGCTGGGGGTCAGTAATCTTCGGCGGCATGACGCCGCCGTTAGTCTCCGTGTCCGTGCTCAATTTCTCTCGCCCTGTGAATGGCGGATTCGATTCAATGCCACCGTATAGTGTAAGCTTTTTCGTTTCCGGACCAGTAGCTCAAATGAAAACGGCGCAGTGGCACGCTGCTGGAAATCGAAATGTCTGAAGGAAACCAGGAGAACCCGAATTGAAACGCGTACAGCTCTTCGTCGTCATAGTATCCACGCTGGTACTTTCCAGCTTTGCCGTGCAGAACGCAGCGGTACAGAACGCGTTACCTTTGGCCCAGGCGGGCACGCCGCCCGCGCCGACGCGGAAGATGGCGGCTCTGGGAGCGAAGAGCGGCGTGGGGCAAGAGTCGGGCGCTGCGACGCAAGGCACTTCTTCGCAGAATACTTCTTCGGGGAATATTCCCACGCTGGGGCCGGCGACGATGTTTGGCTTTCGCGACTTCACCAAACAACGCGAGATTGACCAGGAATTCATGAAAGGGCCGAGCACGGCGCGCGCGGAGCAGCATTTAAAGATCCTGACGCAGCGGCCGCACCTGGCGGGCACGGTGCAGGACCGCGCCACGGCGGACTATGTATCGAAGAACTTCGATGTTGCCGGGTTGCAGACGGAGACGGTGGCATATGTGGTGTGGATGAACCAGCCGTCGGAAATCAGCGTGACGGTGACGGCGCCGCCGAACGTGAAGATGAATGGCCCGCGGCGCGAGCATGTGGAGGGCGATCCGCTGGCGGACGATCCGAAGGTGGTGATGCCGTATAACGGGTCGTCGCCTTCAGGAGACGTTGAGGCGGAGGTGGTGTACGCGAATTACGGGCGGCCGGAGGACTTCAAAAAGCTGGAAGAAATGAAAGTGGATGTCCGCGGCAAGATTGTGATTGTGCGCTATGGAGATAATTTTCGCGGAGTAAAAAGTTTTGTCGCGGAAGAACATGGCGCGGCCGGTGTGATCATTTATTCCGACCCGATCGATGATGGATATTTTCGTGGAGACGCGTATCCGAACGGGCCGTGGAGGCCGGAGAGCGGCGTGCAGAGGGGATCGATTGGGTACATGTTCAAGTATCCGGGCGATCCGACGACGCCAGGATTTGCGTCGGTGGTGGGGCTGCCGGATTCGAAACGAGTGCCGCCGGCGCAGGCGGCCAGCATGCCGAAGATTCCCACGACGCCGCTATCGTATGCGGACGCGCGGCCGATACTGGAAAACCTGCGTGGGCCGGAGTCTCCGCGAGACTGGCAGGGAGCGCTGCCGTTTACGTATCACGTGGGCAGCGGGCCGGTGAAAGTGAAAATGCATTTGAAGCAGGATTATCGGTACTGGACGATCTGGAATGTGATCGGGAAAATTCCCGGGACTAAATATCCCGACGAGTGGGTGGTGCTGGGGAACCATCGCGATGCGTGGGTGTACGGAGCGGTGGACCCGAACAGCGGCACCGCAGCGATGCTGGAGACGGTCCAGGGATTTGCCGGGCTGCTGCGCTCAGGCTGGAAGCCCGACCGGACGATTGTCTTCGCCAGCTGGGATGCAGAAGAAGAAGGGTTGATCGGGAGCACTGAATGGGGCGAGGAGAACGAAGCAAAACTCGCTCACGCGGCCGCTTATTTCAATTTGGATGTCGCGGTTTCCGGCGCCAACTTCGGTGCTTCCGCCGTACCCAGCTTGAAGGGTTTTATGCGTGATGTCACCAAGATTGTTCCCAGTCCCAAGGGTGACAGCGTTTACAACGTCTGGAAGGATGAAAAATCCCGCCAGGGTGACCGCCGCCCCAACTCCAACCAGAACCGCGCACCCAACGCTCGCGTGGAAAATGATGTCCCCGTCGGCGATCTCGGCAGCGGCTCTGACTACAGTGTCTTCATCCAGCACCTCGGCATTCCATCCACTGACATGACGTCCAGCGGCCCTTACGGTGTCTATCATTCGGCATTTGATAATTTCAACTGGTTCAAGAAATTTGGCGATCCCACTTTTGTCTATGAGCAGCAGATGGCCCGCGTCTTCGGCATTGAGGCTCTGCACATGTCCGCCGCCGACGTCCTGCCTTACGACTACGAGCTCTACGGCCGGGAAATTGCCAATTACATTGACAACGCTCGCGACAAAGCGTCGCGCACTCTCGGCTCCAGCGCTCCCGATTTCACCAAAGCCTCTGACGCCGCCAAGCGCTTCACCGCTGCCGGAGCAAGAATTCTCGCAATCCAGAAAAATCCGCCGCCGGATGCCGCCCGCCTGAACCAGGCGCTCATCGCCACCGAGCGCGCTATGCTTTCGCCCCAGGGATTGCCCAACCGTCCCTGGTTCCGCCACACCATTTACGCTCCTGGACAATACACCGGCTACGCTGCGGTCGTGATCCCGGGCGTCAACGAAGCCATCGACGCCAAAAATACGCAACTCGTCACCGACCAGTTGCAAGTGCTCACTGACGCGCTGAATCGCGCCGCCGCGGTTCTGGAAGCCTATCAGTGAGCTAGCGCCTTGCCAGCATCTTTGTCAGCTCCGCCGGACCTTCCACCGGTGGCTTGCAGCTGAAATCGCTGCACACCACGGCCACGCTCTTCCCTTCTCTCACCGCCGGCAGATTGGGAATGGTCTCCGCCAACGCGGGCGGAAGCATCTGCGGTACAACTTTTTCATGGCGCAGATGCAATACTGATTTGTTCATCGAAAGCGGCATCAGCGCCGCTGCTTCCAGCTGCTGCGCGTTCTCTCCTGTGCCCGTCACTACTACTTGCGTGTGCGGATGCAAATACATATCCAGCGCCATCCCATAGGTGGAGGCAAACAGCCCGTAGTGGGCCGCGATCCCAGCAAACGCTTTCAGCGTCCCTTCAGCCAAGTCACGATACTTCGCTTCATTGGTGTACGCGTGCAAGCGCAACAGCGCTATCGCCGCTGCCGGGTTTCCCGCCGGAGTCGGCGAATCCTGCAACGGTTTGCGGCGCGCCGCCAGCGCGCCCAGCACCAGGCCATCGCCTACTTCAGGCCCGCTGGCCATATCAAAGAACCCGCCTTCACGCGGATCATGGAACCTTGCCACCATCGCTGTGGCAATCTTCTCCGCAAAGTGGAAATAGCTCAGGTCCGCGCTGGCTTCATAGGCATCAAGGCAGGCGATTGCCGTAAAAGCATAATCATCCAGCACGCCCGGCAGAGGCCGCTTTTCCGCCGTCGGATCAGAGTACGCGATCACGTGCTGCAAGCCTGACTTCTCGTTCCACCCCTGTGACAGGATCCTGTCCAGCGAGCGCAGCGCGAACCTTCGCGCCTCTTCCATCCGCAGCACCCGCGCCGCCTTGATATAAGCCGAAATGCAGAGCGCGTTCCAGCTCACGTAAACCGTCTTGTCCACAAAAGGCGTCGGCCGCAGCTTGCGCGCCGCATACATCTTCTTCTTCGCCGAATCGATCATCGCCTGCACTTCCGGCTCGCTCTTCTTCACACGCTCGGCTATCTCCGCCACGCTCGCACGTGTATACAACACGTTCTTTGCCGGATTGTGATGCATCTCGCCCACTTCGCCAATGTCATAGTGCAGCATGGCGACCTGAAGCTCGTCGTCGCTCAATGCCGCTTCGGCTTCGTCCAATGTCCAGGTAAAGTAGTCGCCATCATCTTCCAGTGACACGTCGGCGTCCTGCGATCCATAAAAGCCGGCGTGCTCGCGGTCGGTAAGCCACTCATCCATCCAGCGGACAATATCCCGCGCCACAAAAGCAAAGAACTGGTTGCCGGTAAGCTGGTAGCCGTGGACGTAATTCTTCAGCAGCTCAGAGTTGTCATACGACATCTTTTCAAAATGCGGCACAATCCAGTGCTCATCCACTGAGTAGCGATGGAATCCGCCAGCAAGCTGGTCATACACACCGCCCTGCGCCATCTTTTCCAGTGATGTCGTCACCACCTTCAACAACTGCTCGTCGCCGGTCTCAGCGCACCGCTGCATCAGCAGGTCCATGCCACTGGGATGGGGAAATTTAGGAGATGATCCAAAGCCGCCATGTTCGGGATCGAACAGCTTCACCGCCGACTCCACCATGCTGTCAATCAGCTCCGGCTTCAGCGACCCTGATTTTCCCGCAAAGCCCTCCGCCTGGCTGATTGCTCCCATCACGCTCTCGGCTGACTCCAGCACCTCGCCGTGCCTCTCCTGATAGGCCTGCGCCAGCGTCAGCAGGACGCGGCGGAAGCTCGGCCGTCCCTGATAATCCTGTGGAGGAAAATATGTTCCCGCGTAAAACGGCTTCCCTTCCGGCGTCAGAAACGCCGTAAGCGGCCAGCCGCCCTGCCCGCTGATCGCCTGCACCGCCGTCTGGTAGCGGCTGTCCACATCCGGACGCTCGTCGCGGTCCACTTTGATGGCCACAAAGTGCTGGTTGATCACTGCTGCGATCTGCGGATCATCGTACGATTCGCGGTCCATCACATGGCACCAGTGGCACCACACCGCGCCGATGTCCAGCAGGATCGGCTTGTTCTCGCGCTTCGCAGTTTCAAACGCCTCGGCGCCCCATTCATGCCAGTGAATGGGCTGGTGCATGGCGGAACGCAGGTAGGAAGAAGCAGCGCTGGAAAGGGAGTTGCTGGCGACGTCGGGCATCTAACTAGTTTATCGTTTTCCGTGGCGGAAGGACGCCCAGCAGCGCCGAATACAGATAAAAACCCCGGTCTCTGCGACCGGGGCTGATTTTTGCTGAGCCGTTCCTCAGGTGCGATTATGCTTTACGCCTTCGAAGGCGCCGGCTCCTGCACTGGAGTGAACTTGCGCTTGAACAGGAAGACTGACGCGAGCACCACAAACGTAGCCGCAACTATCGCGGCGTTCGCAAGCGACGAGATTTCCAGCGAGTTTGTCAAGTCCGGTGCCTGCGCCATAGCGGTGTAAGTTACGGCTACCATCGCCGTGTAATGCATGCCCGGGACGGCTATACCCATGATGATGGCACACACGCCCTTCAGCACCTTGTCATGTCCTTCTTCGCGGAACAGGAACGTCAGCCCCAGCGCCGCTAACGCCACAATCAGCGCAACGCCGATGGACAAGACGACGAATGTCTGGTCCCAGTGGTGCATGGCTGGCAGCCGCATGGCATCCATTCCTATGTAGTGCATACCGCAGATTCCGGTTGCCATCAGCAGACTTCCTGCCATCACATGAAGAGCGGTTACGCGCGGGCGGCTCACCACGAACAGCGCGACCCAGGACGCCGCGATCGCCGCCACCAGCGAAAGGATGACGGTCGGTATGTGGTAGTACACCGGCACCGACAGATGATAAGCAAGCATTCCGGTGAAGTGCATGGACCAGATGCCTGTGCCCATCGCCATGGCGCCGCCAAAAAGCCACGCCACCCGCGATTTATCTCGCGCCGCGGTAATGCGCCCCGCCAGGTCAAGAGCAGCGTAGCAGGCGCAAATCGCAATAACGACTGAGAGCGCAACCAGACGAAGGTCGTATGTTGCAGCTAATGTGGACGTATTCACAGATACTTCTCCTTATAGACTCATGCGAATTACAGAAACTTGGGCACTTTTGGGATCACAATATCTCTGTGACGTTGTACCTAACAAGTTACGGAAGTACTCCGGTCTTTCCATGATTAATGGGTCTAAAACGGGAATTACATGAAGAACTTTAAGGGCGCCTCTGCCCGGGCGAACCCGGTCCCTGGAAGCTAGAATGCTTCTGCCATGCGCATCGCCATCATCTCTGACGTTCACGGCAATCTCACCGCCCTCGACGCTGTCCTCGCCGACCTGCGCCGGCAAAAACCTGACCTGATTTTCCACGGCGGCGACCTGCCGTACGGCGGCTGCAATCCGGCAGAAGTGATTGACTGCATCGCTCAGGAAGGCTGGCCGGGCGTGTTGGGTAATACCGACGAGATTCTCTGGAGCGACGCGGCCCGTCCGGCGCTTGAGGCCTCCGCTCCCAGATTGAAATCGCTCTTCCGTGTCCTGTTTGATTCAGCCGCGCCGGCCACGCGCAGGATCATCGGCGAATCCCGGCTGGAATGGCTGCGTCGCCTCCCGCTCGAACTCCGCCATGAAAACCTCGTGCTCCTTCACGCCGGCCCGGGCAACATCTGGCGCGCACCCATGGACACCGCGGAGGATGCCGAACTGGAAACCACTTACCGGCCCCTGAATGCCGGGATCGTCGTGTACTGCCACATCCATCGTCCCTTTGTTCGCAGAGTCGGCGGCATGATCGTCTGCAATTCGGGCAGCGTCGGCATGCCCTATGACGGCGATCCCCGAAGCTCTTATCTGCTGATCACGGGCGGCGAGCCCGCTATCCGCCGCGTTGAATATGACGTGGAAAAAGAAGTCGGAAGGCTGCTGGCCTCCGACTATCCGTTCAAAGAATGGCTGGCCGACATGCGCCGCCGTGGCAGCTACATTCCGCCGCCCGAAGAGAGTGGATAAGCCTTGCGATCCTTAGCTAGCTTGTTCCGTCATAGCTGAAGTGCCCGCACCCACGTCGGTGATGAGTGCGCCCTTTCCCATCACAATGATTTTTCGTCGCTCCTTTCGCCGCCGCGAAATCTCAGTTCGGTCCGCGGTAACGGCGCAGTTGTACGTCTGCGGCAAGAAACGCGGCGGCTATAGCCAGGCCAATCCACAGGCCCGGCAAGGCCAGAAATTCGAGCGGACCGAGCGACGCCATCACCTGCATCATCGGAGCGCCGTGCGGCGCAGGAGTGGTTGGGCCTATCAGGCGGTTCTGCAGCAACGCAAGAAAATGGGTGGTATTGAAAGCCAGCTTTTCCACGCCGAAGATCACAAACGGCGGCAGGAAAGCCCAGATCAATGGAGCGCGCGGTGCGCACGCCGAGATGAAGAGCAGCCAGCCATAGAATGGCGCGTACCAGAGACCATGCACCGTCACGATGTGGTAGAACATGCCCAGTGAACCGTGGAACAAAGAGGCATGTGTCCACATCGCGCTCACACTCATGCCGCTTCCCATCAGGAGCAGGCTGCTCAGGAGCAGCATGATCCACTGCGTCACCAGGGTTATCACGAAGCTCAGCAAGGGGAGGACCACCAGCGGGATCGTCACCTTGGCCAGCACCGTGGTCACGTCGGAAACCGGCATCGACTTCCAGAACAGGATGCTTCGGTCCCGTCGCTCTCCGTAGAGCGCTTCGATCGAGTAGAAAATTCCCACAATAAACGCCGTCCCCATGATCAGCGCCGCGGCGAAGTCATAGGGCATCGCAAACATCTGGTGCTGTTTTTCCGGATCAGTCGGCCATGCGCTGTGCATGTGGTTCCCGGTGTATATCAGGAAGCTAGCGAGAAAAATGGCGGCCGAGCTCAAAGGCACAAGATAGACCGAGCGCACCTCCCAAAGTTCCCGCTGCACCGACCACAGATAGGGCCGCACCACCACGCCCGGCGACGCCTGCGCGCGTTGAACTTCGGAGACGGTATTGGCTGAAGTGCTCATTGTGCCGCCCCCTGGCCGCCCACCACCGCCACAAACAAATCCGCGATGCTGGGGGTGCGTACCTCGCCTAACTTCGCCAGTTGGTCGCGTCCCACGCCATCAAACAGCAGCACGCTGCGCCCCAGCGCCTGGCGTTCGTGGATCGGTTTCAGCGCCCGCGCCGCGGCAAGCTGGTCGGGATGCACCTTCACCTCCAGATAGCGCGATTCGAACTCCTCCATGCTGCTTTCCAGCACGATTCGCCCCCGGTGGATGAACATCACGTCTGTAAGAACGTCCTGGATCTCATCCACCTGGTGCGTGGTCATCACGATGGTCCGGTTGCGGTCAAAGTAGTCCGACAGCAGCGAGTCATAGAATTGCTTGCGAAACAGGATGTCCAGGCCCAGGGTCGGCTCGTCCAGCACCAGCAGCTTCGCGTCAATGGCCATTACCAGCGCAAGATGCAGTTGCACCACCATGCCCTTGGAAAGCTCCTTGATCTTGCTGGTCCGCTGGATCGTGGTTTTCGCCAGAAATCCTTCTGCCTTGGCCCGGTCAAACCGCGGATGCACTCCCGCCACATAGTCGAGCGCCTGGGACACCCGCATCCATCGCGGCAACACCGCAACGTCGGAGATGAAGCAGACGTCGCACATCAGCTGGTTGCGCTCCTCCCATGGATTACGTCCCAGCACCTTCAACTCGCCCTGGTAAGGCGTCAGCCCCAGGATCGCGTTGAGCGCGGTGGTCTTGCCCGCGCCATTGGGGCCGATCAGCCCCAGGATGCGGCCCTCTTCCACCCGCAAATTCAATCCGTCCAGCGCCAGCGTTGTGCCGAATGTCTTGCGCAGGCCGCGTGCTTCGATGCATAGCATAGCTTCAGCGCTCCTTCTTCGTGTCGTCCCGGCTTTCATCCTGGGGCGCATCTGAGGTCGCGTCCGGGACCTCCGTTCCGTTCAGCAGTTTTTTGGGGTCCAGGCCTAGACGCTGAATGGTTGCAGATACCCGGGGCCATTGCTCGGTTAAAAACTTCTGGCGCTCGGCCTGCAGCAGCAGGTTGCGAGCGCCAGATTTTACGAACATTCCCAGACCTCGTCTCTTCTCGACCAGGTCCTCATCCACCAGTTGTTGGTAGGCCTTCAGGATGGTGAGCGGGTTCACCCGGTACTCGGCGGCCACGGTGCGCACCGAAGGCAACGGATCGCCCTCGGTGAGCACGCGGTCAAGAATCATCTCCACCACGCGGTCGCGCAGTTGCCGGTAAATCGGCTGCCCGTCATTCCATTCAAGTTCCATCCTGGTTTTCCGCTTCTCCTACCGGGCGCTGGCTTGCTGTGTTTGTACCCGGTGCAGGTCCAGTTGTCCACCCATCGTCTTGCCGTCCGGCAGCTGGTAACTCCACTCTTCCGTGTGGTGGTTGGCGTCGATGATGTTGAAAACCGCATGCTGCATGTGTCCGTATTTTGTGCTCCCGCTGACGTCGAGAAAATCGAATTCTATCTTCTTCCCGTCTTCTGAGACCCTGGCCGTCATGCGTGGGCGGTTTCCGGCATCGCAATAATGGGTCAGCAGTAGCTGTCCGTTGTCGAGGTAGAACATGGTAATCGGATGATCGTGCTTGGTCGGATCGTCGTTCCATTTTACGTCGCCCATTTCATGCACCAGCGCATTGCCGCGCGAAGTCACGCGCAATGAAACCTGCAACTTTTCCGGAACTCCATTGTTATTGGCGTTGGCATGTTCATGGAGTTTCGCGTCCATGGTAACGGACCCTTCCCAGGTCCCGGCCAGAGATTTCAGCTGCTCAAAAGATTTCTGGGCATCGGTTTTTTGGTTATTGGTTTTTTGGACGTCGGATTTTTGCGCGTCCGTCTGCGCGAAAGCTGCGGTCGCGATCGCGATCAGTGCGACTGAAAACATGAGGCGAACAGATTTCATGGTGATTCTCCTTTAGCGA
>DASTPO010000432.1:0-5347 GCA_035762225.1 Candidatus Angelobacter sp. | reverse complement strand
ACCTGCATACCGTTCGCGCTTGGCGTCTATTTCCGCATTCGTGTCAAGAACTTCCAGTGTGCTGACCTCGGCTTTGAAGCCGCCATCATGGTGGGCGTGCTGGGTGGGCGCGTCGCCGGCACCCTCGGCGGATCGATCATGGCGCTCCCGGCGCTGATCCATGGCGAATGGCTTACTCTGCCGGTCAACGCCGTAGCCGGCTTTCTTGCCGGCTCTCTGCGCCACTTCTGCCGCAATGAAGAAGAAATCTGGACCTTCTCCCCGTTCATTGACCTCAGCGTCTACCGCTGGGTCAAGCGCAACCTGACTCATCCGCGCATCGACTGGCAGACGGCTTTCTTCCTCATGATCATAGCGCTCCAGGCTGCACGGCTGGAACTTCAATATGCCGCTCCCAAGGGCTGGCTCTGGGCGCTGTATATCTCCACCCCGGTCGCGCTCCTGGCGGTCTTTGCCACGGTTGTGGCCACGATCGCCATCCCGATCAAGATCTGGAACCTTACGCGCATTGAGATGAAGCTGGAAGAGCAGGAACGCCTGCTGCTGGAAGCTCGCCTGGATGCCCTGCAAAGCCAGATCAATCCGCATTTCCTGTTCAATACCCTCAACTCTGTTTCGTCGCTGGTCCGCTTCGATCCTGACCGCGCCCGCGAGTTGATCCTGAAGCTGTCAAAGATCCTTCGCCGCCTGCTGGGCAAGCATGATGAATTTGTTCAACTGCATGAGGAAATTGAATTCGTGGATGACTACCTGGATATTGAAGTAGTGCGCTTTGGCCGAGATAAGCTCCGCGTTTACAAGCATCTTGATCCCGATACGCTCGACATCGTGATCCCGGCGATCCTGCTTCAGCCGCTGGTGGAAAACAGCATCAAGCACGGCCTTGCTCCTAAAGTCGATGGCGGCAGCATCACCCTGCGCAGCCGCCTGCAGGAGGGCAAGCTGATCATCCAGGTGGAAGATGACGGCGTGGGCATGAGCGCGCCGCCGGCCGTGGCCGCCCAGCAAATGAGTTCAGGCCGCGGTATTGGCATGATGAACGTTGCCGAGCGCCTCCATGTGCTCTTTGGCGATGAAGGCAAGATGACCGTCCAAAGCCGTGACGGCCTGGGCACCCTCGTGGTCCTGGAGTTGCCGGTTTTGAACGCGGAATCTCCCGGCCAAGGCGTCGCCGCGGCAATCTACGCTGCCCGCTCCAGCACTCGCTCGTAGAATTTCTCGTACTCAGGAATGATCTTGGTGGTGCAGAAGCGGGTTTGCGCCTCCCAGCGCGCAACTTTCCCCATCTCGCGCAGGCGGGTCTCGTCGGACAGGATATCGATCGCGTATTTTGACATCGCCTCCACGTCTCCGACTGGCGCCAGAAAGCCGCTGCGGCCGTGATCAATCACCTCCGGCACGCCTCCCACCGCGGTCGCAATGGTCGGTACCTCGCACGCCATGGCTTCCAGCGCCGATAAGCCAAACGATTCCAGCTCGCTGGGCACCAGCATCAGGTCAGCGAAGGAAAGCTTTTCGTACACCCGGTCCAGCTTGCCCATGAACTCCACTTTCTTTCGCAGCCCCTTTTGCCCCACCAGCCACTCGGCGCGGGAGCGGTCGGGCCCGTCCCCCATCAGCAGCAGGCGCGATGGGATTTTCTTCTGCACGCGGTCAAAGATCTCAATCACATCGCACAACCGCTTGACTGGACGGAAGTTGGAGACATGGACCAGGATGCGCTCGTCCTTTCCGGCAAATTCGGCCCGGCGCTCCGCCGCGGCTGTATCGCGCTTGTAAATATCGCAGTTGACGAAGTTGTAAATCACCTCAATGGGGTTCTTGATTTCAAATTCCACCAGCGTGCGTTGCTTCAGGTAATGCGAGATGGCGGTCACTCCGTCGCTTTGCTCAATGGAATACCGGGTCACCGGCAAATAGGAGCGG
Source organism: Candidatus Angelobacter sp. (assembly GCA_035762225.1). Classification (GTDB taxonomy): domain Bacteria; phylum Acidobacteriota; class Terriglobia; order Terriglobales; family Acidobacteriaceae; genus Angelobacter. The sequence continues at coordinate 3,421 of DASTPO010000432.1, read as the reverse complement.
TCGGCCCCCACAATCGTGATGTCGGTGCCGTGCAGCGTAGTCACAAATGGCAGTTTGCGGGCTTTGCCGTTGCCCTGCGCAGCCAGCATCTGGCGCGCCAGCAGCGCGCTCACCGAGTGCGGAATGGCATAGTGAACGTGGAGAATATCCAGGTCGTAGATCTCGGCCACTTCCGCCATGCGCGTGGCCAGCGCCAGGTCATAGGGTGGATATTCAAACAGCGGGTATTGTGAGACCGTGACCTCATGAAAAAAGATTCGCGGCTGCTGCGTGTTCAGGCGGATAGGCTGCTGGTAGGCGATGAAATGCACCTCATGGCCGCGCGACGCAAGTTCAATCCCGAGTTCCGTGCCGACAACGCCGCTGCCACCATAGGTGGGATAACACGTGATTCCTATTTTCATTGACCTCAATTCGCTCCGCGCAGCCGGAATTGGAACATTTGCGGGCTATGGAGTTGATTCAATTATCGCCGTCAAGATTCAGGATTGTTAAAGCTCTGCATAAGAAATCAACTCTATCTTTTGACGTGCCAGCGCTTCTTTGGTTTTCGCAGAGATCAGCGCCGCCATCTCCACCTCGCGGGAAACAGTCAGCCGCGTGCCTGCGGCTCGCAGGTCAGCGTCAGAGTATCCGGGATGGCAAACCAGCTCCCATGTGCCTTCCGGCACCGCGGTGAGAAGAGCCAACAGCGCTTTCTGGTCAAGCTTGCCGGTTGCGGCGATACCTACCGTTCCGTCCGTTGAGGCCATTCCCTCTTCGCCAAGCGCCTTGCGGAACTCTGCGGCAAACATCTGGAACGCGGTGACCCCGGCGGAGCGCAACCACATTCCCGGGCTGCCCAGCACCATGCCGAGCGGCCAGCTGCGCAGCGGCTCAAACGGGTTCCGCACGGCGCGAATTCCGCAGGCCCGCGCGGCACGCAGCACCGGACGCAAAACATGGGGAAACATATGCGTATGCTTGTGGCTATCTACGTGGTCCAGGGTTACACCCTGCGCCTGTATCTTCCGGATCTGGGCCTCGGCTTCGCGCTGAATTTCGTCGGCGGATATCCGGCCCCGCACCGCTGCCATGGCGAACTCTTTGAGGCTGCTGCGAAAGCGGCCTGCTCCATTCGTCAGCGATTTCAATCCGCTGGAAACAGGATCGCCATCAATCAATACCAAGTGGCAGCCGGTTTTTAACTTCGGCAGGGTCTTCGCGATTCCGGCGGCTTCATCAAAGGCCCGGGCATTGGCCATGATGGTGGCGGAGGTCAGCACGCCCGAGCGATGGCTCTCCGCAATCGCGCGATTCACGCCCGAGGTCAGGCCAAAATCATCGGCGTTAATAATGAGACGACGCACTCACGTGAGTCTAGCAAAAGCAGTTACCAGTCGGCAGAAGGCAAAGAAAAGGCTCCGCGGACTTCTCCAGCGGAACCTGCTTAGGGTCTGTTTTGGTTTATCGGTTAAGCGGTCTTGACTGCCTGTTCGCGAGGCTCCCTTTCACCCAGGAACGCCTTGATTTTTTCCAGCAGCGCGGGAAACAGATCTTCTTTTTGCAGGCAGGCGGCTACGTCTTTCCCGCCATCAATTGGGCCATAGCCGGTGACGATAATTACCGGAACTTCGGGATTTTTCTCGTGGACTTTCTTCGCCAGCTCCACTCCGTTCATGCCATCCATACGGAAATCGGTAACCAGTATGTCGAAGTCTTCTTCGTCGAATTTCTTCAGTGCATCTGCGCCGTTATAGGCGCTGACCGCGCGGTAGCCCTGCATTTCCAGGATTTCGCAGCTCAGCCTGGCTAGAACTTCGTGGTCATCGACGAAGAGGATCGCGCGCATGAATGCCTCCAATGGGGAACCGGAGTTGCGGCCGGCATGAGCGTGCCTGTGATAAACCAAACAAGCTCAATTCTTTGTTTCATCTTAGGCCAGAAAAGATGCCTATGGAACCCGGTATATTTTCAGGGCACGGAATACCTTAATTCATAACTCAAAGACCTGCAAGCACTTATTCACCCCCGGGCGCCAGGTAGAGAACCGGGACGTTGCTGCTCTTCATGAACTCGTTGAATGCTGGCACATCGCTGCCCAGTATCTGTTTCCATGCCGCCAGCTGCTGGTCCAGCTGCCCCCGCAGCATCTTGAACACTTCATATTGCTGCTTGGTCGGCGCTCCATCGCCTGCCTGGACGCTGGCGCTGAAACTGTCCAGTTGCTCATTCAGCATATTGGGGAACGCCAGGTTGGCCTCCGATCCCTTCATGTTCACCTGGATCAGCTGCTCCTCCACCGGGTTCATCTTCTTGTCCAGAGCGGCCACCTGCTCGAGCAGCGGCTTCTTGCTGGCATCATCCTCAAAGCGTTCCTTGATGGTTTTCAGCTCCGCCCGCATGCCGCGGATCTGGTTTACCGCGCGATGCAGATCGGTGTTGGCGTCGCGCACCTGCATGGCCAGCTCAAACTGCTTATTCAGATCATCAGGTTTTACTGCCTTGGCCCTGGGATCAACCACGATCTCCAGCGGCTGTGACAGAGTCTGGTTCCCGACTGTAAGTTTCACCGTGTACTGCCCGGGCTCGGCGATCGGGCCTTGCGGGCCAATCCCGCTATAGAACGCTCCCGGAATCTTTACCGGCGGCTCCCAGCGCAGCTTCCAGGCATAGCGATTCAGCCCCGCCGCAGCGGGAATGGTAGTAACTTCCTTGACCTGGTCAGGCCATTCAGGCGGCTGCTCCTCGCCCTTCTTTTCCTTGCTGGAAAGCGTACGCACCACTTTGCCGTTGGAATCAATAATCTCCAGCTTAACTTCTTCTTTCGGCGTGGACTTAAAGTAATAGTCGAAGATGGCTCCGGGTGGTGGATTGTCTCCCACCGGCCCGCGGCGTTCGATGTCTGTGGGCAGGTGCAGGCGCAGTGCCGTCTCTGGTTTGTACAGATACATTTCCGGGCTTCCCGCAACGCTGTCCAGCTGCCGCAACGGAGTGATGTCATCCAGCACCCAGAAGGCCCGCCCATGCGTCGCCACGATCAGATCGTCGCCGTGCACTTCCAGGTCATGCACCGGAACCGTGGGAAGGTTCATCTTGAGGGGCTGCCAGTGGCCGCCATCGTCCACAGAGAAATAAACGCCGGTCTCGGTCCCTGCAAACAGCAGGCCTTTGCGTTTGGGATCTTCGCGCACGGACCGCACGTATGAGCCCTCCGGAATGCCGTTCGCAATCAGGATCCAGTTCTTGCCGCTGTCGCGGGTGCGAAAAATCATCGGCCGGAAATCGTCCAGCTTGTGGCGGTCCACCGCGATGTACGCAGTGTTGGCATCATGGTGCGACGCTTCCACAATGCTGACCATGCTCCATTCTGGAAGGTCTTTGGGCGTTACATTGGCCCAGTGCTGCCCGCCATCGGTGGTCAAATGGACTAGCCCATCGT
>DASTPO010000431.1:0-8323 GCA_035762225.1 Candidatus Angelobacter sp. | reverse complement strand
CGCGTCTTGAGGGGCTGACTTAGCAATGCCTGCAAGAGTCGATGCGAACAGTGCGACGAAGGCCAAGCACGAGCGGCGCGATGGGTAGAAACGCGGCGATTTGGCCGGTGAGGCGGAGGACAGGTTCATGGCGGCTCCTATCGCTTAAGGTCAGAAATCCTGCGATTCCTGGGTAAAGGTATAGCCCGGCAACGTCATGCCGGTTTCTTCCCGGGCGATTTTCACGCGGATCGTCTCCGCTTCCGGCGCGCTTACCTTGGCTGGCCGCAGCATGGCATATTGAGTGAATAATTCGCCATAAACTTTGGTGACCAGAAAATTGTCACCATTTTCATCGCTGCGCCACACCTGTCCGGCTTGGATCGCTTTCACCATGTAAGAAGACTACTGAGTGATGCAGCATGCGTCAATCCGGCAGTTTGCCGCTGAACAATGCTTCTAACCCCGTTGCCGGGCAGCGCACGCCCACGTAAAACGTGCCAAAGAGCGCATACACCGCGCTTACTTCGTCAAAGCGCATCTCATAAATCAGCTTCTTGAAGACGAGCGGATCGTCGGCAAACAGGTCTACACCCCACTCCCAGTCATCGAAACCCATAGAGCCGGTAATGATCTGGCGCACCGTTCCGGCATAGCGGCGGCCAACCAACCCGTGCTCTTCCATCTGCCGCTGGCGCTCTTCGATGGGCAGGCTATACCAGTTCTTGTCCTCGCCCCGGCGGCGATCCATGGGATAAAAGCAGACGTAGCGATTCGGAGGGATTTGCGGAAACAGCCGGGGGCGCATGGCCTCAGTTTGCCGCTTCATGGTATCGCTGACGGCTATGTTCCATTCCTGCGAGTGCGGCTCAATTCCCTTTTCCCGCAGCTCGCGGAACAGCTTGACTGAAGACTCATAGAGCCCCAGTTCCACGACCGAAAGATACGACGTGGTCTGCTCCAGATAGTCGTTGAGTCGAAGCCGCGAAAGTGCCAGCTCTGCGGCCTTGAGCTGATCAAACGAGTTGCGGAAATGCACCAGCAGCAGATCGCCTTTGTGACCAAGCAGCGAGTACAGCGCGCTCTGCCCGGAGACGTCACTCTCCATCTTCAAGAGCGCCGTCGAAGCTTCTGCTGCAATTTCATGCCGCTGCGAGTCACTCAACTTGCGCCAGTCCGCCCAGCGGAAGCGAAACATCTGGTGCAACACGCTGGAACCTTCAAGGGTGAGCGGCACTGCATGAAGCTCTTTGCCGGTAATTTTTGTTTCCGCCTTGCTGATGGATGCCATTCCGTCGCCTCTGCTCTTGTGATTGTAAGCCCGCTGCTTTAGATTTTTGTCTATGCCTGCTGCAAAAACCAAGGTCCGAACAAAACCGGCCGCCAAACCCGTCGTTGCGGCAAAGCCCAAAGCGCTCAAATCCAGGCCGAAATCGGGCGTATATGACCCACTGGCCCCGGAGCGCGTTCAAGACATTCTAAATCGGCTGGACCAGCGCTACCCCAACGTCGTCTGCGCGCTGCACCATTCGAACGCCTGGGAGTTGCTGATTGCCACTATTTTATCCGCTCAATGTACTGATGTGATGGTGAACAAGGTCACACCGGGACTGTTTCAGAAGTATCCGTCACCGCAGGCCATGGCTGCGGCAGCCCCAGAGGAACTTGAGCCTATTCTGCGTCCCACCGGCTTTTACCGCAACAAAGCAAAGTCCGTGGTCGGTGCGTCCAGGGGAATTGTGGAGAACTTTGGCGGTAACGTGCCGGACGAGATGGACAAGCTGCTGACTCTTCCCGGTGTGGCGCGCAAAACCGCAAACGTCGTCCTGGGAAGCTGGTTCAGGAAGGCCGTGGGCGTCGTGGTGGATACCCACGTTCATCGAATATCGCGCCGGCTGGAACTGACGAAAGCCGACGATCCTAAAAACATCGAGCAAGACCTGATGAAAGTCATCCCGCAACCTAAGTGGATCGACTTTTCTCACCAGATTATCCATCACGGACGCGCTTTGTGCATTGCGCGACGGCCCAAATGCGCAGAGTGTCCCCTGGAAAATCTTTGCCACGCCGCGGACAAAACCTGGTCAACCGTGGAGATACATAAGACGGCGAAGCCTTGACCCGAGACCATCATGGCAACCGCGATCGGCCTGTTTGGCCTTCCGCCGGTTTCTGACCCGACCGGAACCATTTGGCATGCAAGCAGCATTGCGATAACTTCGATATTGAAATCCTTCCTGCTCATGGGAGCATTCGCGTTGCTTGCGTGGACCAGGAGCTCAGGATATGCCGGCACCTATGACAATGCCCATACTTAGATCTCTAAAAATAGCGGTGGCAGCAGCTCTCTGCTACTCGGTCCTGATCGTGCATGCACAATCTCCCGCTTCACTCCATAGTTCTGCAGCCATCACCGATCCCGCACAGATCACTTCAAAGCAGAAATTCGATGTCCAGCCGTTCACCATCGAAAAGCTGTTCATGACGCACGGAATTGGCGATAGCACGTGGTCTGCCGATGACAAGCAGATAGCCTTCGTTACCAATATTACGGGGCGGCAAAACATCTGGCTGGTTCCAGCGCAAGGGGGCTGGCCCACGCAGCTTACAGTCAGCAATCAGCGCCAGGTTAACGTCACATGGTCTCCAAAGGGCCGGTGGATCGCCTACTCCTCTGATTACGATGGCAATGAGCAGTGGGACCTGTTCCTGGTTTCACCTTCCAACGGGCAGGTGGTCAACTTGACCAATACCCCTGAAGTTTCCGAGGAGGGCCCGGCATGGTCGCCCGATGGCGAAAGACTGGCTTATAGCGTCAAGGCAAAACAGTCGCCCAACTATGAACTGGACACTATGGAAGTGCTGACCAAGAAAGTCACACACCTCACCAGCAACACACCTGCCCAGTTCAGCAACGCTGGTCCGATCTGGTCGCATGACGGCAAATGGATCGTCTTCAGCCAGTCTCATGCGAACGGCAAGGAAGGCAACGTCTTTATCGTCAGCTCCGCGGGCGGGCATGCCACGAATCTCACGCAACACCAGGGCGAAAAGAATTTCTTTGCCAGCGATATCTCGCCCGACGGCAAGACATTGCTTATCACATCGAACGCCGGCAATGGCTATGACAATGTTGCGCTCCTGGACGTAGCCACGAAAAAGATCGACTGGCTCACCACAGACAGATGGGAGACAGCATCGGGCAAATTCTCGCCCGACGGCAAGCGCCTGACCTGGACCGCCAATATTGACGGCAATCAGGATATCTTCGTCTACGATACCGCCACGCGCCAATCGCATGCCCTGCCCGTGAGCAAAGGCATCAACTCATTGGCAGGCTCGGAAACAGCCTTTAGCCACGATGGAATGCGCCTGCTCTACACTCACAACGGCCCGGACGCGCCTGATGACCTCTGGGAATACGAATTCGCCACGCAGAAGTCACAGCAGATCAGCCATTCGCTGGTTGGCGGGGTGCGCAGCGAAGACATGGTTGAACCCTTCCTGGTCCACTATCCCAGCAAGGACGGCAAGTGGCAGATCTCCGCTTTTGTGTATGTGCCCTATAACGCGGAGAGGAACAGTAAGAATGCGGCCATCGTTTCCATCCACGGCGGCCCCACCAGCCAGACCATGAATTCATTCAATCGCGGCACACAGTATCTGGTGAATCAGGGCTACTTCGTGATCGCGCCCAATTACCGCGGTTCCACAGGCTATGGAAAAGAATTTCAGGATGCCGACCTTTTTGACATGGGCGGCGGCGACCTGGAAGACGTACTTTCTGCCGCGGAGTGGATCAAGAAAACCGGATTCATCGATCCGAAAAAGCTGGTCGTGATGGGCGGCAGCTATGGCGGTTATCTCACCATGATGGCGGTGACCAAAGCGCCCAACCAATGGGCCGCAGGTGTCCCGATTGTCCCTTTCGTCAACTGGTTTACTGAAATCCAAAATGAGGATCCTCTTCTGCGCGAATATGACATGGCAACCATGGGTGATCCTATGAAGGACACGGCGCGCCTCAAAGACCGGTCACCCATCTATTTTGTCGACCAGATAAAGGCGCCGCTCCTTTTGCTTGCCGGAGGCAATGACCCGCGCTGCCCCAAGACAGAAGCGGAGCAGGTCGCCAATGCAATAAAAAAGCATAATGGTGTGGTCGAACTAAAAGTTTATGAGAATGAAGGCCACGGCTTTGCGAAACTTGAGAATCAGATTGATTCGTTCACCCGTATCGCTGAGTTCCTCAAGAAATATGCGGAGCCGGCCAAGTGCGGCTGCAATATTTATGACTAGACCTGCCCACGGTATGCAGCAAAGAAGGGTCGATAGCACCAGCCGTGGCAAAGTCACCGCTGCTGGTACCGATGAGGATAGAACGGAAAGCTCCGCTCGGAGCAGGAAGAAACGCAGAAAGCTACGTCAGGACCGGCGTCCTCTTGCCGGACGCACGGGCGTTTCGCCACCGCTCTGATGAAGCACATGTTTAGCGATCGCCAGCGCCAATCCTTCCATGGTGTAATCCAGTGCTTCAATATTGGGCTTGAAACCGGATCTACGCATGGTGTCGCTGGTGACTGGCCCGATGGATGCCAGCCATATTTCGCGCAGGCCGTGATAGTGCTCCTTGTCCAGCAGCTCAAAGAAATTTGTAGCCGTAGATGAACTGGTAAACGTCACGATATCGGGACGGGCGGAATGGTTGGAAAAAAGCTGGTTGAGCCTGGCGCGTGAACCTTTCGGAACATGCGTTTCGTAGGCCTCCGCTACCGTCAGCTTCGCGCCGGCCTTCCGCAGTTCGGTGGGCAGAACGTCGCGCGCCACTTTGGCGCGGACCAGCAGCACTCGCTTCCCTTCCGTCTTGCCTTTAAGAGCTTCAACTACAGATTCCGCTACATACTTTTCTGGCGTGACTCTCACCTGCAATCCATGACGCTCAATTTCTTTCCTGGTGGCTGGGCCAATAGCGACAATCTCGAGATGCATCAGCGACTGGGCTGTGATATTCGTCTTGGCCAGCCGAGCAAAAAGTGCTTCCACTCCATTCACACTGGTAAGTATCAGCCAGTCAAATTGGCTTATCTTATTCAAGGCCGCATCAAGCGCCTTGAAGCTGCTCGGCGGCTTGATTTCAATGGTGGGAATCTCGATGACCTCGGCGCCCAGATCACGCAATGGTCTCGCCAGACCGCCGGCCTGCTTGCTGGCGCGCGTGGTGAGGATGCGCCATCCGCTCAACGGTTCTTCTTTCTTCACCGATTTTGCCGGAGAAGGTGTCATGGTTTTACCTCAGGGCTGCTTGGGCACCGGGACGTTTTGTTCATAGACTTCCGCCAGGATCTGGTCTCCACCTCGCCGCAGCAAAGTTTGCGCCACTTCGCGGCCAAGGCTTTCGCCGCTGTCTCCATCTGCCTGTTCGCGCAGAATCTCACTTCCATCCGGGCGGCCCACCATCGCTCGCAAGCGCAGACCATTGCCGTGCTTCACAGCATACGCTCCTATGGGAACCTGGCAACCACCTCCCAGTGAACCCAGCAAAGCGCGCTCACATTCGATCGCATCACGAGTATCCGGATGGTTAAGGAAAGCAAGTGCATTGCGCGTCTGGTGATCGGCGCGGCGGCTTTCGATGGCTAGTGCACCCTGGCCTACCGCGGGGCACATCACCTCCGGCGCAATCCGTGAACGCAAATGCTTGTCCAGGCCAAGGCGGTGCACGCCGGCAGCGGCCAGAATGATTGCGTCATAATCGCCGGACTCCAGCTTTCTCAGTCGCGTATCAACATTGCCGCGCAGGGGAAAAATCTCCAGATCGGGGCGCACGGCCTTTAACTGGCACTGCCGCCGCAGACTGCTGGTCCCAACCCGCGCGCCGTGTGGAAGTTCTTCCAGACCGGAGTATTTCACTGAGATAAAAGCGTCGCGCGGGTCTTCACGCTTCATGATTGCGGATAGTTCAAACTCCGGCGCCAGTTCGGTGGGCACGTCCTTCAGGCTGTGCACGGCCAGATCGACGCGGTTCTCCGCCAATGCTTCTTCAATCTCTTTTGTGAACATGCCCTTGGTGCCGACCTTGGCCAGGGCCACATCGGTGATCTTGTCGCCTGTGGTCTTGATCACTTCGATTTCCACCGCATGGCCTTGCCCGCGAAGCAATGCAGCCACATGATTGGCCTGCCACAGTGCCAGTTGCGAGCCGCGCGAGCCAATGCGAAGTTTGGACATTATTCTTTGGGCTTTCCCGTATGCAAATTGAACAGCCGCCGGATCATCTCATGGATGGTAGCCGCTTCCGGATGGTCAGTGGAAGATTTCAGTGTGGTAATAGGCGTGTGCAGCAGCTTGTTGATGATGCCGCGGGTCATGGCTTCAATGGCAGCTTCCTGCTCCGGAGTGATGGTGCCCAGCCGGCCGCGAATGCGGTCAATTTCGGCCTGACGGATGGTTTCACAATATTCCTGGAGAGAAAGAATGGTCGGCACCACGGCCAGCGACTTCATCCGCGATGCAAAGCGGTCTACTTCCAGTTCAATGATCTTTTCCGCGCGCTCGGCTTCCTTCCTGCGTTCAGCCGCATTGTCTGTTGCCACCGCCTGCAAATCGTCAATGTCATAGACAAACATTCCATCCAGCTTGTTGACATCAGGATGGACGTTGCGGGGCACGGCAATGTCGATGAAGAATACAGGGCGGTTGCGGCGGCCCTTGAGCAGACGCTCGCCATGCTCGCGATTGAAAATCGGCTCTGTAGCCCCGGTGGAGGTCAGAATGATGTCGGCATGGTCGGCAGTCTCGTGGAGTTCCGCGTACGGGACCGCCCGCCCGCCAAAATTTTCCGCCAGCTCCACCGCGCGGGCGTGCGTGCGATTACTGATGATCACATTCCTGGCGCCGTGCGCGACCAGGTGTCGCGCCGCCAATTCGGCCATCTTTCCCGCGCCCACCAGGTAAACGGTCTTGTCTTCCAGCGAGCCAAATATCTTTTCCGCCAGCTGTACAGCCACAGAGGCGATGGAGACACTGGAACTGCCGATGGCGGTCTCTGAGCGAACGCGCTTGGCTACAGCAAAAGCCCGGGAAAGCAGTGCCTCCAGCCCGGAGTGCACCGCGCCCAGCCCGCGAGCCACGGCGTAAGCTTCTTTCACCTGGCCCAGGATTTGCGATTCGCCCACCACCATGGAATCCAGGCTGGCGGCCACGCGAAAGATATGGCGGACAGCATCGCGCTGCGCGAATTCGTAGATGTGCCCGTTCAGAGCGGAGGCGCTCAGGCCGAAGTAGGAACCCAGAAATCCGCGCAGGTCAGCCTCCTGGCGAACGCTGGTCAACACCTCCACCCGGTTGCAGGTGGAAAGGACCATTCCTTCATCCACTCCCGGCTGCTGCACCAGGCTGCGGATAGCATCGGGCAGCTGGGCTTCCGTAACCGCAAGCCGCTCCCGCACCTCAAGAGGCGCGCTATTGTGGTTCACGCCGATGAGGTGAAAGTTCATGGAGCAAGAAACCTGTGTGTCTGGCTGAAGTTATTGGCGGCCCACGCTAGTACGGCCGCGCCAAAAGCAAACGTGGCCAGAAAGGCCGCTCGCCGGCCGCGCCATCCGGCGCTCCAACGCGTGTACAAGAGCACCATGTAGACGAGCCACATCAGGCCGGAGAGAAGGATCTTGGGATCGGCAAAATATCGCGTGCCATAACGGGCTTCCGCCAGGATCGAACCGGCGATGAGCCCCAGCGTCATGAAAGGAAATCCCCAAATCAGGCACTTGAAGCCGATCTCATCGATGGTGGCCAGAGCGGGCAGGCGTGACCAGAAGCCACGCATTCCGGTCTTGCTCTTGAGATTGCGCTCCTGGATCAGATAGAGAATGCTGGCCACAAAGCTGAAAAACAGCGCGGAATAGCCAATCAGAATAAGAGCCACATGAATGTAAATCCACTGTGTGCTCACGAACAGCGGCGCCGAGGGCTCCGTCGGCGAGGCGTACGATGACGCCGAAAAAGTCAGCCAAAACACCAGCGGAAACACGGCCAGCCCGGGCGAGGTAGCGCGGTAACGCGCGTAGACAATGAAAAAGAAGACCATCAAGACGAAGGCCAGCAATGACTCCAGGCCGTGCATTGAAGTGGGAGCCCAGGTCCCACTAAACATCGCGTTTTCAACGATGGAAACGAAATGAAACACCATGGCGAGGCCGACAGCGGGCAAGGTAATCCGGGAGAGGATTTTTCTGCCACTCCAAAACGATGCCAGGGCGTAGAGCAGTCCTACGCCATACAGGCTCAAAGCCACGCGTAACCAGAACAACGGAAGCATAAGTTATTGCAAATTATAGCCGCGAGA
>DASTPO010000430.1:0-14696 GCA_035762225.1 Candidatus Angelobacter sp. | reverse complement strand
CTGATAGACGTTCAGGTCACCGCCGGATTTTGCGGGGAAATGGTGATAGCCGAAGATTCCTTCCACCGAGAAATGGCCGGTGGACATGTACTCCAGTCCGGCGTTGAGATCAAACCCTGGATTAAAGGAGTTCCGGAAAGTGCTATGCGGAAATGCCCCGCCCAGATCGAGAAAAGCGGCCCATCGGCTGAGTACCGGAATGTTACTGACCAGAACGTTGTTCGAGTTCAGAGGTTGGGGGAGCAGATCCGGAGTAATTGAATCGCCGATGATCGCAATCACGTCTTCAAAATGAACTGACACCTGCGGCGGCTTGGAACCGGTAAAGTTCAATGTCGCCGTGTAAGTGCCATTCAAATTGTCATGGGCCTTGAACGGCGTGGCTCCGGGCGCGGTGAACCAGAAATAATTCGCCCACCCGGGACCAAGGCGGTCGTTGAATTTCCCTCGGGGGGTCATGATGATCTGCAGCGTGCCTTTGGATACGATGCTGGTTTGGAAATCGGTATTGCCACCGTCGGGGAAAGGGCGTACGTAGGCGGTTCTCAATTGCTGCCGCGAAAACCGAGGACCGCCTGGCTCGGTCCGTTCTGCGCCGATAAGGAAGTTATAGTGTCCTGGTTGGTCGGCAAGGTAAAGAGCGCTGTAAATGCCGTCTCCGGCAACGTCGTCGCCATGTTCAGGCTTGCCGTCGTCAAAAAGCTGAATTGGTGCAACTGTTTGGCGGCCTAGCACGGTCGGGTCTTTGAGCATATTGGCCAGCTTGGCTTCGGCGGGCGATTGTTTGTCGCACGGGCCAGTGGGCGGGCATGGCTGCGGAGTTGCGCTGGCATCGCTGTCAGAGAGCAGATCGCCGATGCTCTGGCCGGGACGCACCAACTCAGCTTCAATCTGGTCGCGGGGCTTCGATCCCAGCCCGACAATCGGGCGGCCAAATTGAGTCAGCTTGGCCCGAAGTTTGATCTTGTCGCCGGGTTTGTAATCTGCGGGAACGATGGACAGGTCGCTCTTGATAGCGCCGTCGTCGGTCATGATATGGAGATCGAAGGGAATGGTTCCCCTGGAAACCGCGACCGGTGATGCGGACGCATTGAGCGCCTCCACCCGAATGCCCCAGTCTCCCCTGGGATCAAACGGGCCGTTGGGAGGAAGGATCTGCACAATGGAGATGAATCCTGAAGCGCCGTCTTTCACAAGGGGTTGCCCGCCACCTGGCGGCGTTACCGTCAGACGCAGAGAACCGAAGTTGGCCGGCCACGTGAGGGTGAACTCTGCGTCATGGCTGCTGGTCGAAATAGGGACAGTCGCAGAAAACGGAGAAGCCGCGGATGTGGTTTTTGAGATCATTCGGACGGTTTCGTAGCTATTGAACTTGAGGACATTCTGTAGAAGCTCCAGGAAGAATGGACTCAGCAGCCGGGGGGTGTCTTCTGTGTTCAAATAGAATCCCAGCGTGTGGTTCGCTAGATTCTGGTTGATAGCCGCTTCAACGTTGCTACTTGGTCCAACCGTCACGGTATACATTTTCGGCTGGTTTGGAAGCTGACCGCCTGGGGTTGTACTAATTGGTCCGGGCACGGAGCCAGACACGCCATCCACGATTGGCGGAGTGTTCTGTTGACCATCACTCATCAACAAAACCACTTTTCTCCGGCCCGGTTCACTGGTAGTTGCCGGAGACGGCAGCAAAGGATTTGCAGCTATAAGGCCTGCGCCAATGCTCGTCGCGGAACCTGGCGTTATGCTGTTTATATTGCCCGTAATCGTTGCCGCTACTGTACTATCAAACGGCACCAAGGCAGGTGGTCCGGTAGTCGGATGGAGCGGCGTCCAGAAGCTAGCGGTTGAGTCGAAAATTACAACGCCGACATTATCCTGAGCGGGTGGCGGAGTCACGCCTGCGCGCTCCGACAAACCTGCCCAGAGACTTACAAAACTGTTGACTGCTGCTTGCAAAGCCGCCATTCGTGTACAAGAACCTGAGGAGCACAGGATGGGATCGGGAACTGTGGGATCTACCGTGCTCATGCTTCCGGACTTGTCGAGCACGAGAATCGCATCCAGGCCGGGACGCGTTTTGGAGCAAGCCAGGGGCGGAGGAATATTATTCAGACTGGCAGCCTCGTCAGAAGAAGAGCCGGGCACAAACACAGCGGGGTTACCAAGGCAGTTGGAGATAGTTGGCAGCAGCCGGTCGCGATGATCATAACTCTCCAGGCAAAGACCGGAGAGCCTTACTGCAGTTGTATTAGGCGCCGGAGTGACTGTGATTTGATAAAGATCCGGATTCCGTATCTGAGTACTGAAACAAAACTGAGGATCGAAATTTGATAGCAATAGGATGTCGATTTCAAAGCGCTGGTAATGATCAGAGTCAGAGCCTGAGTCCGGCCTCGAGATAGTCACTTTATCGTTCCTGCCTCCAGGCCGATTGTTGGGATCATCAAACGAGATTGAATCCGTCGCAACCGTTGCAGGTACGTTCGCAGTGAAATTGCTTCCGTCAAATACTACGTGAACTGCCTGGTTTTTCGGATTCGAAAAATCCAGCGTAGCGCCCGTAACTACGGTTCCGGGGTCTGACTCAATGCTGAAGTTAAGTTTTACTGTCGCGATCTGAAATCCTGTCAGGGTTGTTGGTACGTTCCCATCTCCTTTGTTCGGAATAGATATGGAAATGGGTTGCGCCAACAGCCGAGAGGGACACCCGAAATAACAAGCTAATAGAATGACCAGCAGAAGCGACGGTGATTGCAGCGCAGGCCTTTGCTGCAATGATCTTTGTTCCGGCTGATGAGTCGGGTTCTTCATTTGTGCTCTTTCAAAAGGTGTATGAGACACCTATCAGTGGCGCAACATTGGCGCGCAGCCCGCCGCTGTTTAGCCTGAAGAGCAAGTTGCCGGTGAGCAGCAGGGCGGAAACTGGCTTGACCTTCATCCCCATCGATGCATTAGTGATGTTAAAAGTTCTGGTTGATGCTACCAGATGCTGGTCTGTGCTCGCGGTGTCGGCCAGGCCCGTATTGCACGTAGGATCTAAACACGCGGCACGCTCGGTGAAAGTAGTCGGTTGAAGTTGCTGGGCCTGAAACACCTGTTGGCCCACGAGATCCACGGCGACCGTCAGTGTTCTTGTTATCCATACGTCAGCTCCACCGGAATAGAGCATTTGACTGGGCAAGCGGGCCTTACTGCCAATGCTGACGTCGCCGGCAATCTGGGAACTGCCGTTGCTTTCATACCCAACGAACGCGTGCGGTGAGATGCGAGAACGGTAAGACCACACCACGAAGGGTTTCAATCCGAATGCTCCGGCCCCAAGAAAATTCTGAGCATCTCCAGTTGGGAATCTGACGTCGCCTCCCAATGCCACAGCCGCCCGCTGTCCTTTCCATGCAGTCCCTTTTACGCGCAATGTAATGTCCCCTATTCCGCTTGCATTCTTCGCATTCGAAAATGCGTGAGTTGCGCATATCATTGCCGGACTAAACTTGCCGCACACCCCCGGCTGGATATCAAAAGTGTGGGCCAGACTGTCGGAATTATTCACGATCGTGGCATTGGAAATTGCCGTCATGTGCACGTTTTCGATTGGAATGACCGCCGACACATCGATTCGATCGGTGATGCCGAAAGAGATAAAAGTGGAAGACTCATGGATTCTGAGATCGACCCGGTTGTCGGTTTTGATTACATCGCGAATGAAGCCGCAGGCCCCGGTATTTTTTGGTCCATCGGGAGCATTGATGGAACATCCTCCGGCGGAATCAGGTTGGACCAGAACCACCGGCAGTTTTTTCAGACTGACTCCATCGATTTCGTTAAATTGAAAGAACTGATAATCCACTCCAAGGAATACTCGGTGCTTGCCTATAGTTTCAGCGCGCTCACTAAGAATTGGACCGAAGCTGTCCGTGGACGGTACCGGCACTTTGGCGAGAGGGTCCCATTGAAATGTAAATCCCGAGGACGGTGAGGCCAGGGGTAACAGCGCAGATTGCCTGCCCAGCGCTGAATTTAAGGGTGTAAGAGCGCTGGTGAAGGCGCTATTCTGAAACAAGTTCACGCCAGCGGTTGGCAGGACCAGCCCGTTACTTCCAAATACCTGCGGTATGACACAGATCAGCTTGTCGCTCTCGACGCCTGCGGGACACAGACCCTGCCCCAGGGCAAGGGAGGAAGACAGGGTCAGAAACAGGACTGCTAAGTGGGATCCCCTGAGCATTGAGCGAGTCCTTTCTCATCGTCGAAGCCGCTCAACACCCGGCTTCGGTAATATGCCAGGCCCAGGAAAGAAAACGTCAGCGATACTGTTTACTTAGTGAAAGTTCCTGCTGATTCGTTACAGATAAATTCTCAATTTATGGATTCGATCACCCAAAGCCGACATGCTTTTCTCAATTTGAAACCAATAGCGCCGCTGGACCGCTGCGTTCCCCCGCTTTTCGGCGTATATTCCTGCGCATATTGACCTGAAGCCGTAGCCGTTGTGCCAGTAACGGCTATGTGGACATTTGTCACCTTCATAGAAATGGAGCGCGCCGCGGCCAGCGCCCTGCTGATGTTTTCTTTGGCTTTTGCCGGGGGATCGGACCATACCTTGAACACCGCCTGAGGATCGCGAGCTTCATAGGCGGCGGCGTAGCGGTCGATCAAGCTCTGGATCGCATCTTCATCGAATCGTAAGTCCTCTTTCCCTACGCTCACCGCCGGTCCGCCCAGGTTATTGGCAGGCGCGCCCCACGCGCGAAGTTTTTTCTCAATGGCTGATTCTTTCAACGCCACGCCATAGCTTGCGGTGGTGGCGCGGTGCATGCCGAGGAAATTTCCGCAAGCATCAAAGACCGGCCCTCCGGAGTATCCGCCAACCAGCGATTGATCGCGATTGGTGGTAAAGCACTGCGCATCATCAGACCAGCTTTCGTTCTGGACGACGCCGCTCCATGCACTCCAGTCGCCGGCAGGTGGATGACCGACGATGACCACGGCCGCATCCGGGGTCGCATCAAGATGAGGCACCTCGGGAAGCCCCGGCGGCAGCTGCTCCACCCCGATCTGCACCACAGCCAGGTCCAGGGTCAAATCCGAATGCGCGAAGACGGAGGCAGTTCGCGCGGGTTTGCCCGCAAACTGAATCTCCACGGTGCGCACCAGCGCTGAATCCTGATTGTCGGGGGACTCCCGCAAGGCGTGGCGCGCCGTAATGAAGTAGGCCGACTTCGCATCTTTGCCCACGAAAAGCCCCGCCGCAGTTTCATCAGAGCCGTTGGCGTGATGCGCCCGAAGCTTAATCACAACCGAGCGCTCTGCCTCGAGACTTTGCGGTTCCGTCTGTGGCGCCTTCGCGACAGTCGGAACTGGGTGCGCCGCTTTATTCTTCGGTTGCGATCTCAGCCCGAGCGCCGCCAGGAGCAGGAGATTAAGCAGCACTTTCATTTTTCTTGAGCAACCCCATCTTTTCCAGAATTCCCAGGAGCACACCGGCGATGGCCGGCACCGCCAGCCAAAATCGCTTTTCAGTATCCAGGTGGTCGAATAACGAGGGCATGCGGCTCTCCATGGCGCCGGAACCAGGGCCCACCCTTACATCACGCACCAAGCCATGCATGCTGAGCTGGATTCCATCTTTCACCGTAAATTGCCTGAGGTAAAATTCGCTGGCGGGCTCCACTACCAGCAGATCGGCGTCGTCCAGCGAGACTTTTTTCTCCAGATGATCGAAAGAAATTTCATTTTTATAGCCGCTGGGGGGCTTCCGCAACACCGTCTTCTCTTCCCCGGTTTGCGGATCGATCTCGGCAAATCTCACTTCGTCCATGATGGCAATCTGGCTATCTCCTATCTGGGAGTGGGGCGAGAGTTCAAAATCAATGCGGGCATCGCCCGCAGTGGTGAGAAAAAGTACGTCGCTGCCCGCGGCCGCCAAGTTTGTCTCCAGCAGTTCTGCCGCCATGCTGTTTACCTGGACACGGCGGCACATAAAGCCGGAACGGAACCCGCCGTTTCGAGCACGACTGGTGAATGTACCCTGGAGGACACCGTGTGCCTTCAGGGTGAACCAGGCCCCTGCGACATCCTCGGCCGCGGGAACCTCCAGGGAAATCTTGGTAGGCCCGGTGAGTTCGAAAGCGCTGCTGCGCACTCGATAGAAGGAGCAGGAAGCTCCCGGTTCGCCATGCACTTCCAGCCGGCCCGACTTCAAGGTGAGCCCATCCACGGTCACAACCGCTCCGGGAGATAGTTCCATCTGCAGGGAATCCAGGCCCGTGACATTCACTTGCTGATTGTCTTCAGGGCTGAGGATGCGTCGCTCGCCGGTGAGAAAAGGGACTTTGGCCGCGCTCAAGGAGATGTTGGAGACGGTCGCGGGATGAAAACGCGCTGCCAGGAACAGCCCAGCGGCAGGCATAAGGAAACAAAGCAGAACTGCCACCATGACCCACCGGCGCATGCCCGATCTTTCTTTCAAATGCTCACCGCCTTACTGATGGTGATAGAACAGCACTTCTGTCGTGGGTTTTGATCCATCCACCTTATAACCAATCAGCTTCAACCGATATTGGCCGTCGGGAAGCGCTGAGAGATCCAGATCAAATGTCACCGTATTTCCCGCGTCCGAATAATGGCAGCCGGGATGGATTTCCGGCCTGCACGTGAGCTCTGGCTTGTGAATCTTGGGCGCAACGCCCGCTTTATCAGTCAGGATAAGATCCAGTTTTTGCAAGCTCTGGCCATGAAAGACACTAAACGTGTACTTTCTAGGCCCTGACTTGATTTCCTGTGTAGAGATATCAACCGGAAGATAAACGGGCTGGCCAGTGCCGGTTTTATAAAAGGCAAGAACGGCTATATTCTGCGAGAACAAATTTAGTGGGTCGATTACATCCTTAGTTGGCCAGGGCGCAAAGGTGTTCCAGTCCCCTTCGTGCCAACGAATGGAATCCTTCGATTGCATGAAATAATTGGACAAACCCTGGACTTCAACTGCCTGGACAGCGACTATGCGCTGGCCGTCTTCCCCCGACAGCGGCAGAAAAAACCTGACCTGCAAGTTGGAATTCCTGCCAAAGGGTTGGAAAGTCCCGTGAAGCCCCACCAGCTTATAGTCAGCAGCTGCATCTTCCTTGATATTGCAACCCTCCTGCCGGTTGGAGAAGTTCTTCAATCCGCAAGGGTTTGTGAGAACCAGCAGCGAAAGCCCAACGCGCATCCAGCTTGCTGCGATCCAAGCGTTGCCAAACATGGAGAATCCTTGTGTCCGGAGTAGAGTCTGCGAAAAGAGCTAGTAAGCCTTATTCCCCATATGTGAAGTGATCGGCGAAGCCATAACGTTGCAATATTTCTTCTCCGCAGACGGTGTATCTGCCGTGATCCGTTCCAGTAGTATTTGAAGCAAGCGGCGGGAACCTTGTTCCGTGATTTTCCAGGTGCGTTTGTATTGTGCGTAGGGGCTGCCTTGGTTGTGTTTCACGATAGCAGGCGACACTCGACTGATCTGCATCTCCTGCCGATGCGGCCGCTCTGCCCGCGGCCGCCCTGAGTAATTCAAATTCGTGCCTGCCTGGAGCGCCTCCTGCGCGGCGTGGGCAAGGTCATCTGACCTTTGTCTCCACTCGGGCGAACCCAGTCTTGGCTTACACTGCAGATCCCGCTACATTCCTTTCCCGGCGATCGATTGCGGCAAGCAGGATCTCGGGATTTACTGGCTTGGCGAGGATCTTAAAACAATAGCCGCGTGCCTCCGCCGCGGCGAGGAGATCGGTGCTCGCGGCCTGTCCCGAGAAGAGAATGACACGACAATCGGGAGCCAGTCGCAGCGTCTCCTTGGCTGTCTCCACGCCATCCATGCCCGGCATGATCACATCGCTAACCAACACGTCCGGCTGCACCGGATGCATCAGTTTTACCAACTTGATGGCGGATTCACCGTTGGAAACTGCAAACGCGGTATGCCCCTCTCCCTGCAAGATGTTGACCAGGGTGTCGGCGATAATTGGTTCGTCGTCTACAACGATGATTTTCATACGGCTCCTAATGTTTTTGTTGCGTTGACGCTGGGCCCAGAAGTTTGCGCCCGTGTGGCCTCACGGTCCTTATCATGGAATGGCAGAAAAATGGAAAAAGCGGTTCCGTGCCGCTGCGGCGCCGTCGTACTCAGGAAACGTATATTGCCCCGATGTTTCTCAACGATGTTCCTGGTGATCCAGAGTCCAAGCCCCGTTCCGACATCTGCTTTGGTGGTAAAAAACGGTTCAAAGAGACTCTTCCGGACAGGCGAGGGAATGCCGCTGCCGGTGTCGAGGATGGTGATGCGGAGGCCGTTCTGGAGTGGGTTGTTGCGCGTGCGAGCTTCCGATACCCGGATAACCAGGGTGCCGCCCGAAGGCATGGCATCCAGGGCGTTGCTTAGCAGATTCGAAATGGCCTGCCGGATCTCTCCGGCAAGCGCAGTAATCTCGCGGTTGTCCTTATATTGTTTGATGATGCGAATATTACGGCTCTTGAAGCGTTTTTCATACAAGAAGAGCAGATCATCAATCATTTTCACGACGCCAAAGCGTATGGGCGCCGAGGTGTCACGATAAAAACCAAGAGTTTGGCGGGCGATGTGGGCCACGCGATCCAGCTCGCGTTCCGCCAGCCGGAGATATTCAGTGACCTTGTCGGCGTTGTCCGCATCTCTCCGGGCAAGAAAAACCAGATTGTTAACTGCCTCAAGCGGGTTGTTTATCTCGTGGGCGACAGTGGCGGCAAGGCGCCCTGCTGCGGCAAGCTTTTCGGTCGTGCGCAAGGCTCGTTCCACCTTTTTGCTTTGCCGGATATCACGGGCGATCTTCGCGGCCCCCACAATGTTTCCGCGCCCATCCCTCACCGGTGAGATAGACAGGGAGAGTTCGATTCTTTCGCCGGATTTCGTGATGCGAACGGTCTCAAAATGCTCGATTTTTTGACCACTCCTGATTTTGTTCAGGATCATGTCTTCGTCGCGATGCAATTCGGGAGGGATAATTGTCAGGATCGAGCGGCCGATCATTTCCTCTTCCCGATAGCCGAACAAGCGCTCCGCCTGGCGGTTCCAACTGGTGATGATGCCGTTCAAATCTTTGCCGACAATCGCATCGTTGGATGACTCGACGATGGCGGCCAGCCGGCGCCGTGCCTCCTCGGCGGCTTTGCGCTCGGTGAGGTCAATGTTAATTCCGGCCATGCGGGTGGGCCTGCCCAGGCTGTCGTGGAAAACCTGCCAGCGCCCCAGCACCCAGTGGATGCTGCCATCCGGCCAGAGGACGCGCCATTCCGCCTGTACGGGAACGCCCGTATTGAAAGCGGCTTGGGCTTCCCTGAGCACGGCGGGCCGGTCCTCGGGATGGAGAAGCCGCTCCCATGCCTCCTGGGTGCCGGGGAAGGTACCAGGAGCCAGCCCGTATATCGCTTCCAGTTCCGGCGTCCAGCGGTTGACATTGGTTTGGAGGTTCAATTCGAAGGCGCCGATTCCTGCCGCTTGCTGGGCCAGGCGCAGGCGTTCTTCATTCTCACGCAAGCTGCGTTCTGCCCGTCCGCGTTCCTCCGCTTCCTGATGCCGGGAAATGATGATGGCGGCGGCATTGGTCAGCACCGCGGCGAGTTCCAGATCGCGCGGGGAACTGGGGCGCGGGTCCTTGAAATAAAGGGCAAAAGTTCCCACCACCTTGCCCGCCGAGGTTTTGACCGGAAAGGACCAGCAACCCCGATAATCATATTTTTCGGCCAGCCACAGCCATGGCTGCCAGAGCGGATCCTCGCGGACGTCGGGTGTAATGCGCGGCTCCCCGGTGTGCACTGCCAACCCGCACGCCAGTGATTCTGCACCGATCTTGAAGCCATCCACGCACTGGGCGTAATCTCCAGGCATTCCCACGACATGATGCAGCTCCTGGTAGGCTGTGTCGGCAATGTAAAACGCACATCGGACCCCGCCATGGTACTGTTTGCAGGCAGTCTGGATCAGAATGGCGAGCGAATCAGAGAGAGGCGCCCCGTCGATCGCCGACTGGAACGCCTGTTTCTGTCCTGACAGCCATTGTTCCGATTGGCGCAAGGACTCTTCCGCCTGTTTCCGAACCGTGACGTCTGCGGCGGCGCCGAACCACTCCACGATTTCACCCTTCGCATCCAGAAGAGGTACGGCGCGCGAAAGCGTCCAGCCCAAGGTTCCGTCGGCGCGACGAACGCGATGTTCCAGTTCGAAGACGCCCTTGCTTTCTCGAGCGCGCTGGATGCTGGCCCAAACTGCGGCCTGATCGTCGGGATAAATGTACCTCTCGACCCAGTCCTTGGTTGGCTCCTCCGTGTTCGCGATAAAGCCCTGGCCGTCGAGCCGGCGCATTTCCGTCCAATCCGGGCTCATGCGATACACAACGTCGGAGCTGGCACTCACCAGCGCCCGGAACCGTTCCTCGCTTTCGCGCAGGGCCTCATTGGCATAGCGAATTTTTTCTGCAGCCGCCTTCTGCTCGTGGATATCGAGACATCCGCCCACATAGCCTTCAAAGGTCCCGTCAGCACGGAACCGGGGCACACCATGATCAAGAATCCAACGGTATTCACCGCTGTGATGTCGCATCCGGTATTGCGTTTCGAAAGGCTGGCGCAAATCAAAGCACTTGATATACGTCTGCAAGCAGCCTTCCAGGTCATCCGGGTGCACGTTCTCGGTCCAGCCCTGGCCCAGCTCCTGTTCGAGAGTGCGTCCCACGAAGTCCAGCCAGCTCTTATTGAAGTAGTAACAAAGCTTGTCCACGCCCGACATCCAAATCATCACCGGAGTGGCGTCGGTAACCACCCTGAGTCTTTGTTCGCTTTCACGCAGCGCCTGGTCGGCGAGCTTGCGCGCGGTAATATCGCGGGTGAAGCAGCGCGTGTGGACAAACTTTCCATTCTCAAATAACACACTGGAATCGATAAGGACGTGGCGGATTGAGCCGTTCTTCGACCGCAACCGCGCTTCGCACTCCCGCAGCCTCTCCCCGCGGCAGAGCCGGGTGAGAATGTCATCGATGACCGGAGCATCAACGTGAAACTCTGCTATGTGCCGCCCGACATATTCCTCGGCCGAATAGCCGAGCATGTCCAGCTCCGCCTGATTGGCCCACATGATGATTCCGTCGGGACCGACCCAATGGAGCGCGATAGTAGCCGATTCGGCGAACTCGCGGAATTTTTTTTCACTCTCTTCCAGGGCAGCGGCGGCAAACTTGCGCTCCGTTATGTCCTGGACAATCCCCAGCATCCGCGTCTCGCCCGGAAGCCGCCGGCCCTTGCAATAAAGCCAAATGAGACCGCGGGCCGGATGCTGATAGCGATATTCGAACTCCATCTCGCCGCCGCGGTGGCCTTCTTCCATCTTTTGCCCGACATAGGCCAGATCCTCCGGATGAACCCGCGAAAGCCAGGTCTGGCCAATATTTCGATCGGCGGGGTCGATGCCGAACATGGTATGCAGTTCAGCGGACAAGCTGCTGGTCTTGCTCACAGGGTCCCATTCCCAGGTCCCGATATGACCGGCCGCCTGGGCCAGCCGCAATCTCTCGGCGCTGTCCTCGATGGCTTTTCTGGCGGCTATCTTATCGGTCACCTCGACCCCGTGGACGAGAATGCCGTCAACCTTCCCCGCGCCATCCCGGACCGGCTGATAGACAAAATCCCAATACGATTCGTCCGGCAAGCCCTTGGCTGAACGGTTGAGAATCGCTTTCATTTCGCGGCCAACGTAGGGTTCCCCCGTGCGATATACGCCGTCCAGCAACGCGACAAAAACCTGGGTCTCCATCTCGGGCAGGCTCTCGGTCATCGTCTTGCCGAGAAAATCAGCCGGGCTGTTCCTTCCCGTCAGCCGCACATAATCATCATTGACGAAGATCCAGCGATGCTCGGGGCCGGACATGAGTCCGATTGCTGCCGGCGCCTGGGTCAGCAATTCCTGCAGTCGGTGGCGCTCCTGTTCGGCTTCGGCGCGAAGCCTGACTTCGCGTTCGCCGGCCTGCTGGCGGAGATTCGCCATGCGCACGTGGGCGGCCACCCGCGCGATGAGTTCGCGAGCAGTAAAGGGTTTCACTAGATAGTCGTCGGCGCCGGCGTGCAGACCCTCAACCCGGGACTCCTCCCCCGCGCGCGCGGAGAGCAGGATGACCGGAGTACTTTTCAGCCGCTCATCGTCGCGGATTGCTTGCAACAGCCCAAAGCCATCGAGGACCGGCATCATGATGTCGGCCAGCACCAGGCGCGGCCGCAGTTCCTGTGCTGCTTTCAGCGCTTGCGCACCATCTGCAACGGTGTGGACGGCATATTGATCGCGCAGCAGGTGGGCCAGGTAGTCGCGCATGTCGGCATTGTCGTCGGCAACGACGATGACATCGCGCCGTGGTTCGGACGCAACCGGGCTTTCCTCGTTCCGGGCGGCGCTGCGGGACAGAGAGGGCTGCTGCACCAGGGAATCGGTCCGGGTCCCGAGCCAGCGCCGGGCTTCGTCGAGATAGGCATCCGGGCCCAAACTCGTGGACGACAGGGTCCGCGTTGCCCCGATGGATTCAGAGGGAAGGTGTGCCGTCCCCAGGGGGATGGACAGGACAAAGGTGCTGCCCTGGCCGGGAACACTGCTCACGCGTAGCGAACCGCCATGCAGTTTCACCAATTCTTGTACCAGGGCCAGTCCGATGCCAGTGCCCTCGTGCGTCCGGGCGCGCGTGTTTGCGATGCGGTGAAAACGCTCGAACACGCGCCCTTGCTCCTCCTCCGGGATGCCGATCCCAGTGTCGCGGACCGACAGTTCCACCGCACCGTTGCGCTGCCGGAGGCTGAGCACGACCTCGCCGGCGAAGGTGAATTTGAAGGCATTGGAGAGAAGGTTCAGGATGATCTTCTCCCACATGTCGCGGTCGACATACACCGGTTCGTCGAGGCGCTCGCATTCCAGCACGAAGCGCAGGCCGGCCTTCTCCATGGCGGAGCGGAATGAACTTGCAACTTCTGCCGTCAGACGGGACAGGTCCGTGGGCTGGTAAACCGCCTGTACGCGTCCGGCTTCAATCCGGGAGAAGTCCAGCAGGGTGTTGACCAGCTTGAGCAGGCGCAGGGCGTTTCGCCGCGCCACCTCCACCTGCTGGGTTTCTTCCGCAGCCAGCCGCTCCGGGCCCTTCGCCATCAGATCTTCCAGCGGCCCTAGCATCAGGGTTAGGGGAGTACGAAATTCGTGGCTGATGTTGGTAAAAAACGCGGTCTTGGCACGGTCAATCTCAGCCAGGGCCTCGGCCCGTTTTTTTTCCTCCTCGTAGGCCCGGGCGTTGGCGATCATGGCTGCGATCTGCGAGGAGACAAGATCGAGGAAGCCGCGATAGGAGTCGTCATAGCGCAAGCGCGGGCTGAGGCCGGCAACCAAAAAGCCGGCGAGCTGATGGCCAAGGTGCGCGTGAATGGGGACAACAGCGGCCTGATGGGGGGGATCCGACCAGGGGCCCCTGGGAACCACCGCCAGCCGGCTACCCAAATCCTCCACGAGTTGGGTCTGGCCCGTGGCAATCACGTTGCGGAAGGGCCAAGCAGCTGATTCCGCCGGATCCAGGCTGATGGAGCGCGGGCTTGTCGGCGCCTCTGATGGCAAGCCGCTGCTGCACACAAGATGCGCGGCCTGCTGATCAGGGTCCAGGAGATAGATGAGACTAAACGCTATGTCCCTGGGATAGCTGTCCAGGATCTCCGCCGCCCGGGCACAGGCTTCCTGCGCGCTGCGCTTGTCCAGAGCCCCGGCACCAAGGTCGCGTAATGCCCGGGTGCGCCGCTCGCCTACAACCTTTTCGCTGATCTCATGCACCGTGGCCAGGACGCCGCCGATTCCCCGGGGTGCGGTATCGTCAGGAACAGGACTATAGGCTATGGTGAAATGCGTTTCCTCCATGAACCCGTAACGGTTTATCTCCAGGGGAATGTCTTCCATCCATGTGGCTGGTCCCCCTTCAAAGGGTGTGCGGATTAGCGGTTCCAGAATGTGCCAGATCTCGTTCCAGCACTCGCGCACCGGCTGGCCGAGAGAGCGCGGGTGCTTGCTCCCCAGGATGGGCCGGTAGGCATCGTTATAGAATTGACAAAAATCCGGCCCCCACCATAAGAGCAGCGGGAAGCGGTTCGCCAGCAGGAACCTGACCATCATGCTAAGGGCGGGCGACCAGGTTTCTGGCGGCCCTAACCGGGTTGACGCCCAATCCATTTGCTGGATCAGCGCGTACATTTCCCCCTCCCCGGCAGGCAGGCTCAAAGGATGAAGAGCTCCTTTTGCGTTGATGGCACTCGTCTCGCGCACCATAAACCCCTGATTTTCAATATGTTTTTTAGTTCTGCAATCAAAGACGGCGGGGAGTGGCACCGAGCGTAACGACGCGCTACGCCATCCCGAGATGCTTCGATGCTCGAACTCTGGAAATCTGTTGCTTCAATAATGAGCCTTCAGAGTTGTTACATTTGGCCCACAGCAATCCTTCCGAAAAAGGTAAATGTAGCTGGCTGGCTGAGCTCTGCAATCACCGGGTTCTACTAGTGGGCTACTTCTAGCCCGTACCCATTGGCATTCTGGCAATTTGGTTCGGGCGCTGGCAGGACCCGAATCTTGCCGAAGGGAACCCATGTTCGCAGTAACTGCCCCCTAATTAAGCTGGGAAGGCCTTACC
>DASTPO010000429.1:0-3696 GCA_035762225.1 Candidatus Angelobacter sp. | reverse complement strand
CGGTCTTTGCCGTAACGGCGGAAAGCAAGACGAGCAAGCTCCAGTTGTTCGACGTCTACAGCTACCTGCTCAATGGCCCCGGCATGCAGAAACAGGTCCAGCTCGCGCCCGGCGGCTTCGCCTTTGCGGGCTTCCAGCACGATGCCGGTTTCAAGCACCGTCGCAACCGACACCAGCCTGCGGGCAGCGCCAATGATGGCCGCGAGGAAAGTGTCGCGTTCGGGTTGGTTCAGAAAAATCGCGAGAAGGGCCGAGGTGTCGAGTACCATTATTCTGGAACTCCGTGCCGATCGTAGCCCAGGATCTCGCCGGCACTTCGTCCATCGATATCATGAAGCTGATCGACGCGCTGGAGGATTGAACGCAGCTTGTCTTCCGCGGAGCGAGCCTGGCGACGGCCTTTCAGGCGTTCGAGACGTTCCTTCAGAGCATTGATGATGGTCTGAGTCAGGGTCTCGCCGGTACTATGGCTGAGTTCACGCACCAGTCGCTCAGCTTCAGAGTTTTTGATGTGTATGGGCATGGCTATACTTATATACTTCGGTACATATTATATAAACACAAAACAATTCCAAAGAACTAATAACATCGCTAATCAAAGGCAAGTCTCAAGGTTCGTAAGGCTGCAATATCGGGTCGATTGAACCGGATGCCGGTTAGCTTCGTATCCTTTCAGCACGGGGAGACTGCTTGGAAGAGCAACAAACAGGGGCACTTGTTCGCCGATGCCTGGCAGGCGATGCCGCGGCATGGGAGGATATCGTGCGTCAGCATAACCGCAGGATCTATAACCTGTGCTATCGCTTTACCAACTCTCCAGACGACGCCCAGGACCTGACCCAGGAAGTGTTCATCCGGGTGTACCGCACGATGGGCAGCTATAACGTTGAAAAAGGGGCATTTACCACCTGGTTGACCACCCTGACCCGCAACCTGCTGGTGGATCATTTCCGCCGCAGCAAGCAGGACCGGATCACCGACTCAATTGACGCCGGATTGAGGGAAGAGGATGATTCGCTGTCATTGAGTGACCGGCTGGAAGACCCGCGTCCAAGCCCTGATGACCGGCTGGCCAGCAAAGAGGCCCAGAAGATGGTGCAGGCCGCCCTTGCGCGGCTCAGCCCGGACCTGCGGGAGGCAGTGATCCTGCGCGACTTGCAAGACATGGATTACAAAGAGATTGCCACCGTCCTCCGCGTGCCGGAGGGGACGGTGAAGTCGCGAATAAACCGGGGAAGAATGGAACTAGCGCGATTACTTTCTCGTAATAAAAAGCAGGCAGGCAATGAATAAGGATTTCCAGAATCGACTTGAGTGCAGCGAGTTTGAGGCCCAACTGGCCGATGCGCTGGACCAGACGCTGGCGCCGGATGCCCTTGAGGCCTTTGAGACGCATGGCCGCAGCTGTAACGTTTGCGGTCCAATGTTGGCGGAGGCCCGCGAGGGAATGCTGCTGGTGCGTTCCATGGAAGACTTGGAGCCGCCAAAGAACCTGCTGCACAACATTCTGGCCGCAACAACGATGAAGCAGGCTCAGGCCGAAACTGGCGCAGTGGCGGTGCCGGTGGGATGGCTGGGGAGGCTGCGCGGGGGTCTACGGCCGTCACTGGCTGGAATGATGCATTCGCGCTTTGCCATGTCATTCGCCATGGCGTTCTTCTCGCTCAGCTTCACGCTGACGCTGGCGGGAGTGAGGTTCTCTGACGTCAAGAACGTTGATTGGCATCCGAACGCGCTGCGCAAGAGCGTGGTGCTGGGATTCACCTCAGTGGAAGCGAAGGTCACCAGCTATTACGAGAATCTGCGCCTGGTGTATGAAGTGCAGGCGAAGGTAAGGGAGCTGAAGAAGAATACGTCGCCCGCGCCAGGCAGCAATGACAACAAACAGCAAAACCGGAAGTCCGCACCTGACGATGGCGGGCGTCCGCAGCAACAGGAAAATTACAGCCGGGAGCGCGATGGCAGCCAGATCGCGCAATCCATCCGGAACTTTGAAGGAGCCCAGATATGAATTGCGCCGTACACACACAGACCCAGGCCGTGGCGTTCTGCCGCACCTGCGGCAAAGCGCTCTGTGAAGATTGCAAGCGCGACGTGATGGGAGCAATTTACTGCGAACCGTGCATTGCCGCACGGCTGGGCCACGCCGCTCCGCCGCCGGTTTCGGCCATGCCGCCAATGCCGCCGGCGCCGCCTCCGCCGCATGTGCCGGGAGCACCCAATCCGGTAATTGCGCTGATCTTGGGCCTGATTCCCGGCGTTGGAGCAATGTACAACGGCCAATTCGTAAAAGCCTTCGCTCACGTGGTGATTTTTGTGATGCTGATCATTGCTGCCAGCAATGTTCACTGGGCGTTTGGCTGGATGATCGCATTCTTCGTTCTTTACATGGCTTTTGAAGCGTACAAGACGGCCGAAGCCAGACGACTGGGCATTCCGGCTCCCGATCCTCTGGGGCTCGACAAGATGTTTGGCGTGCAGGAGTCGCGCCCACCCGCATCCATTCACTCCAGCGCCGCTGTAGTTGACCCCGCTGGAACCGCGGCAGCGCCGGGCGCGCCAATGTCACCGCCACCGGTCCAGATAGCGCCTCCGCCGCCACCTCCGGCGGACAGCGCTCCGGTTGGCGCAATCGTTCTGCTGGTCCTGGGATTCTTCTTCTTGCTGAGCAATTTTGAGTTAGTGCATATCGGCCGGCTATGGCCGCTGGTTCTGATCGGATTCGGTTTATGGATCGCTTACAAACGCACGAGCCAGGGGACATAACAAGGGAGGAATGCCCATGACCGCATATTTTAAAAACAAGAATTGCCGCTGCGTGCGCTGCCGGACTCAGGGCATGATGGGACCAGCTGTTCTCATCACTCTTGGCATCCTGTTCCTGCTGGATAATTACCACGTCGCGCCCTTCGATACCACCTTTCCGGTTCTGTTCCTGGTGATCGGCGCCGTGCTTCTGATTTCCCGCACCGGCTCAACGGAAGGGCACATCGATCCGACATGGTACGCAAGTCCTGGTGCGCAACAGACCCCGCCTGCCCAGGGGTGGACCGCCGGCGGAACAACACCGCCGCCATCAGGTTCCAGTGACCCGGAGATGAAGCCATGAGCAGCCCGACGCCAGTTCCTCCAACACCCTACTACCGGCCTCGGCCGCGCTCCATCTTCGGTCCGTTGGCCCTGATCACGCTGGGCGTACTCTTCCTGCTGGAAACCACGGGAATGGTCCCGCGGCATAGCCTGCATATGTGGTTTATCCATTACTGGCCTGTTCTTCTGATCGTCTGGGGAGCGGCCAAGTTGATTGAACATATCTGGGCGCGCCAGCGGGGCGAGCCTACGCCGCGCCTCGGCGGAGGCAGCGTGGTTTTCCTGATCTTTTTCATTCTGATCGCTTCGGGAATTACCAGGACAGCCGATATCAACTGGTCCGGGCTCCGCAATGACTGGGGCATCGATCCCGACTTCGAAGGTGGAATTTTCGGTGGCCACTACGACTTTACCGACAATTTCGCCCAGCCGCTGACCCCCAACGCGCAAATCAAGGTGCTGGGCGGCCGTGGCGACATCACGGTAAGCGCCAGTGATGACAATCAGGCCCATGCCGTGGTGCATAAAGTTGTCCACGCCGATTCCCAGGACAATGCCAACAAGCTGAATGAAGCGACTCATCCCCGATTCATCCAGCAGGGCGAT
>DASTPO010000428.1:0-10221 GCA_035762225.1 Candidatus Angelobacter sp. | reverse complement strand
TTTGCCTTCTCGGGCACGGGCTTCACTGGAACAATCCTGACATCCAGCGAATCGACGTCCAGTGCATTTTTCAAATGCAAGGCATCGACGATGTTCGTGATTTCCAGAGCGAACGTCAAACCCTGGCCGGCGTGCTCTCCTTCGGCAAGGCTCGCCTTGCGCACGCCGAACAAGCCAACGCTCCCCGCCAACTGCTCAGGATGATCGGCAGGTTTTGCCCCTGCGGGCACACCCACATACACCTGGAGTGCAGTCGCGTCAGATAGCCCTCGCACATTCTCCAGATTCAAAAATACCCGGTCGGGAAGCGCCGGCTTCTGCAGAGCGCGTTCACCCGCGGCCGGTTGGGCCGCCGCCGCGGAAAGGCTGGCAGATACTTTGCGGCGCACCGTGCTGTCGAGTTTTACCGAGGTGCGGACTTCGCCACCTTGAATCGGCAGCGCCTCGCGGTTCGCGCCCACCAGTTCGACATTCTTCTCGCTCCCCACGACGGCCGCTCCTTCCATTGCCTTCGCAGCCGGAGCCGTTGCCCCCAGCTGCATCAGCCTTTCACTCAGCCGCGCCGGAACCCCAGCCGGCGACACATCATCATATGCATATCCAAGTTTACCCAGATCGGTCATATCGGCAGGGACGTAGTCCCACGTTTTGCCGTCCGGCATGGGCATTGAAAAGCTGCGGCCGCCCACGCTGGCTGGTCCCTTGAGCCACTTGGGATCATCGGGATCGCTATGGCTCGGATCGCTCTGCCGCCATACCTCCCACAGCCTGTCGATATTCGCATGATGTAGCCAGAAGATTGGATCCAAGCCAGCAGTGTCGGGATCAGACATCAATCCAGGCAGCTGGCTTTGCGGATCGCTGCCACCCAGGACAACATGCACCATGTCATGAGGTTGCTGTTCAACGCGTCCATGTTTCGTCCCACCGTGCTCGAACCCGGTATCAACGCCGCCGAAGCCGCGGCTGCCTCCGCTTGCTACTCCGGTGTAGTCGGGATCAGATAGAGCGTTCAGGTTGATCTGGTTTACAGGAACATAGACGTCGCCGTCGTCATTCGGGCCGTAACGCTGCTCGACAAAAAGCGGGTTGTCGCCCTTTCCGTCCGGCCAGTCCGGAGAGGCAAAGGCAGGCGGCAGCTTGAACTGGTTCGGCTTGAAATAATTCCAATACGGGAGCGCCCAGTCCGCGGGTCCTTTGAGCCTGGCCACCTCAGCGCGGATGTTGGCCTCAAGCGCCAGCAGGTAGCCTCTGTGCCACGGCAGGAAGTACCAGGAGCCGTGCTGGCATTGCTTCCAGAAACGCTTGACCGCTCCGCCATTCGGCGTTGCATCGGAAGAATTCAGGTATCCGAGCTGTTCCCAGATGTTGGAATCGAAGCCGTGCATCGCTCCGTAGAATCGCCAGCTGGTTGGCGCGTCCAGCCCGCGCGCCTTCATCGCGCCTACTCCGCGGGCATACCAGAGAATGGGGTCTGCCCAGTCGTCGCCGAGGTCCCAGACATTTCTGCGCGTATATGGCATCGTCCCCTCTTTCTGCCGGGCGGAAACCGTTCGCTCGGTCTCCCTGGCTTCGGGAAGTATTACCGCCACCCTTGTTAAGAAGACGAATTCCGGGTCGAAAACCCTTTTTCAGATCGTTGTTTTCATTTCGACATTTTGGTTCGTGTTAGCCCCGCGAGTTGTCAGGTAGGCAAAACAGAATCACTCACAGTTCCATAGCCATCTCTTAGGACGCGAAAATGCATTTCGTCCCCGAATCTAGGCCCTGATCTCCATTTCAACACGCAAGTAAGCACGTCATCTATACATGGTTACCAAGGTCTCGATACACATGAGCGCATAACCACAATAGTCAACATGTTCGCGGCTAGACTGTCTGCTAGAATTCGTCCAGCTTTAACTATACCCACAAAATAGATATCCCCCGTTCTATCCCTGGAGAGACTTCAATGAACGCGTCCACGCGCCGTGCCTTCTTGCTGGCCATCGTCACTCTTGTTCCCTTATTGGCAGCTTCTGGTTTTGCCCAGAACACCATCAACGTTCCCACCGATGCGCCGACGATACAAGCAGCCATCTTTGCCGCGCAGAATGGCGATACGGTGGAGGTCGCGCCTGGTTTGTATTTTGAGTCCATTAATTTCCAGGGTAAGAACATTACAGTAATGAGTTCGGCTGGGGCCGCGGTCACCACCATCAACAGCAACTTCCAGCCGGCGGCGCAATTCTTTAACGGTGAAGCGAACACTGCCGTGCTGAAGGGCTTTACCTTTACCAACGGCAGCGGTATCCAGATCTTTTCGGCTTCACCGACCATCCAGGACAACGTCATTACCAATAACCAGGGATGCCAGGCCGGCGCAATCACGGTTTTCAACGGTTCGCCGATCATCCGCGGCAACACCATCAGCAACAATCAGCAATTTTGTACCGGTGTCTCTCCATCTGCGGGCGGCATCGCAGTAGACGGCCAGGGCAGTGTCCAGATCCTCAACAACACGATCAGCGGCAACCAGGCAGCTCCGGGGAGCCCGGCGGGCGGCATCTTTACCGATGCTTCCGGCACCACCACGATCTCAGGCAACAAAATTCAGAGTAACGTCACCACGGCTGCCGGCGGCGGAATTTATTCCAATGGTGTAAACGTTATCATCACGGGAAACCTGATCACCGGCAACAGCGCCGCCAGCGGCGGCGGAATCTTCATTGTTCCCGGGTCCAACGCGATCCTCGCCAACAACACGGTGGCCCTGAATCAGGCCCCGCAGGGTTCCCAGTTGCAGCTTGACGGCATGGCGGGATTTGTCAATCTCTGGAATAACGTTTTCTATGATCTTACGGGCAATGGCGCCATCTTCTGCAGCGTGACCGGTTTCACCAGTTTTCCGCCGGCGCAGAATAATGACGCTGTCAGTTTTGTCGGCGGTCCCACCGGAACTCCCGTGCCGGCCTATACCGGAAGCTGCTCTGATCAGACGGGCCTGAATGGCAACCTGCAGACGCCGCCTCAGTTGCTCGATCCTGTCAATGGAGATTTCCACCTATCACCCACCTCGCCACTCGTGGACGCCGGCAACAACAATGCGCCGAACCTTCCCACGCAGGATTTAGATGGCAATCCCAGAATCGCCGCCGGCAGCAACCTCTGTATAGGTGCAGTGGACATTGGGGCCTATGAAGTTGTCTTTGGCAACCTCGGTTCCGCCAGCATATTAGGAAGCACTAACATCAACTTCGGACAGGCCTTTGTCGGCATCCCGAACTCCTTCTCCCAACCGGTCACCTTGACCGGCACCGGGGGATGCGCCCAGATAACTTCCATCACCACCAGCAGCGATTTTCAGCAGACCAGCAACTGCTCCGTACTTCGGGCCGGCGACAGCTGCACCGTTCAGGTGACGTTCGCGCCGAAAGTGCCCGGAGAGCGCCTCGGCACACTGAAGGTTAACCTGCTGGCGCCGCCGGCCACGCTCACTGCCGAGTTATCGGGAAATGCATTGAATGCTGCCACGGTCAATCCTACGGACCTGAAATTCGGCATCCAGGGCATTCAGACCTCGCAATTTCAGTCGGTCAGCATCATAGCTTTGAACGGCCAGCCGCTAGTTCCCAGTAGCATCACCATCACCGGCGACTTTCAGCAATTTAACAACTGCTCTCAATTTCCTTCGAACGGGTGTTTCATCTCAGTGCAATTTACTCCCACGATGGCCGGGCCTCGTACCGGACTGCTCACCGTGGTCAGCAATCTGGGAACGTTTGTGGTGCCTCTTTCCGGAGACGGCGCCGCTCCTCAATCAAGCCTCTCGCCCGCGTCTCTGTCATTCCCAAGTCAGGCCATTGGCACACCCAGCACGCCGCAGTCGATTACGCTCACGAACAACGGTACAGCTGACTTGATCTGGAACTCAGTTGTCAGTACCCCGGATTTTCAGGTCACTCCCAACAATTGCAGCTTGGCGCTTTCGCCCGGAACAAGCTGCTCCTTCAACGTGGTGTTCAATCCAACCACGATTGGCCCCATCAGCGGCAGGGTGGAGATCGACACGAACGGCGGTTCGGCTACTGCTTCTTTAACTGGAACTGGAACGGCTCCCATCGCCAGCCTGACGCCACAGTTCCTGAATTTCGATACGCAGCCCCTCAATAGCTCCAGCGCCCCCCAGACAATCACTGTTACTAATATCAGCAGCGCTTCTCTCCAAATCCCCTCGCTAAGCGCGCCGGATAATTTTCTTGCCACCAGTAGCTGCCCCGCAGTGCTTGCCGTTAACGCAACCTGCACCATCAATGTAGTATTCGATCCCGTTTCTGCCGGACCCTACGGTGGTCTCCTGACCCTGGGCACCAGTCAGGGACCGGTCACCGCCGCGCTCTCCGTCGGCAGCAACCATATTTTCCATGTTCCCTCGGAAGTCTTTTCTATCAGCCAGGCAGTGCAACTCGCGAAGGATGGCGACACCATCCTGGTTGCGCCGGGAACCTACTTTGATCAAATCAACTTCCAGGGCAAGGCCATTACCATTGCCAGCACCAGCGGCCCCGAGGTAACCACTCTGGACGGATCGGGATTTTCGACGCCGGTATTTGCATTTTCCAATGAGGGCCCCGGATCAGTTCTGCAGGGCTTTACCATCACTCACGCCCAGAACAGCGCAATCTTTGTTTTTGGCGCATCGCCAACCATCCAGAACAACATCATCACGGAAAACAGCGGGTGTAGCGGTGCCGGAATCCAGTTGCAATCAAGTTCGTCCATCATTAGGGGCAACACCATCAGCAACAACACCATTAATAATTGCAGCGGTGACGGCGCGGGCGTCTGGATCGGTAGCGGCGGCAACGTGCAGCTGATCAAGAACACGATCACCGGCAACCAGATAGCCTTCAGCGGTTCCGGCGCCGGCGTCGCGGTCTCGGGCGCGAACGCGACCATTACTTCAAACATAATTCAAAACAACGCCGACTTCTCCTTCGCCAACGGTGGCGGTGGCGTCGCGCTCATCAACGGCGGCAGCGCCAGCCTGATTCAGAACCTGATTACGGGCAACTCGGCGGTTACTTCAGGCGGCGGTGTCTGGGCAGCTCTGGGCACTTTCCCATCCTCCCATCTGATCAATAACACCATCGCGGACAACGTCGCTCCTGACGGAAGCGGTTTGTTCGTCACGACAGTGGATTTCAACGCGGTCTTTGTCAATAACCTGATTACTGATTCAGCCGGCAGCTCCGCCGTTTCGTGCGGCCAGCTTCTGGGCGGCATTTTCACCGCGAATGACGTCTTCAACTTTGCCGGCGGGCGCCCCTATGGCAATTGCCAGGACATGACTTCATCCGCACTAAACATCTCGCAGGATCCGCAATTCGTGAATTCTGCCGCAGGGAACTATCGTCTTCAGTCATCGTCTCCCGCAATCGACCAGGGCATTGTTTTTACAGGGCAGACAGGCTCTTCGCTTTTGCCTGATCATGATCTCGACGGAAATGGACGCGTCCTTCCCGCAAATCCCGCCACCTGCTATGCGGTGCCTGATATGGGAGCTTACGAATTTTCGTTCGGCCTCGCCGGCACGCCGGGGCCGCTCCCCGCAAGCTGGGATTTTGGCAGCGCGCAGCTGGGTCTTACCGGACCGACATTCACCTTCAATCTCTCAGCGCAGGGATGCGTCCCGATTGCGTCGATTAAAACCACCGGTGACTTTCAACAGACCAATTTCTGCAATTCCGCGATTTCCAACGCCAGCAGTTGTTCCATCTTCGTCACCTTTACTCCACAACACCTGGGCCTCAGGTCAGGAACGCTGACGGTTGACTACGGAGCTTCAATCCCGCCCGCAACCATCGCCTTGACGGGAGAGGGCGTTCAGAACCTTCCGGTGGCATCCCCGGCAACCTTGACTTTCCCCACCCAAGCCGTGGGGACAAGCAGCAGTGCGCAGCAGGTCTTCATCTTCCCGGTAACGTCGGGACAACTGTTTGTGAACGCAATCTGGATTACCGGCGACTTCAGTCAATCCAACTCATGTAGCGCTATGTTTCCCATCACCGGTGCAGGCTGCATCATCAATGTCGTTTTTTCTCCCACCGGCCCGGCCAGCGGACAAGGGAGCCTCTACGTCAGCACCAACCAGGGCGTGTCAGTGGTGCCTTTGACCGGGACTGTCAGTTCCGTCGCGGTCGCTACTTTCAACCCAGCTTCGCTGGTTTTTTCCGGCCAGCAGGTCGGAACCAGCAGTCCGGCGCAAGCAGTAACTCTCACGAACAGCGGCAGCAGCGCTCTCTCATTTGGGCTTGGGCTTGGACCAGATTTCAGCGAGACCTCCAATTGCCCGCAACCTCTGCCTGCGGGAAACAGCTGCACCATCAGTGTTGTTTTTAGCCCGTCAACTCCGGGAAATCGTACCGGCTCGCTCACCTTGACCGGCAATAGCAACCCTCCGGCCGCTCCGGTTGCGCTGTCTGGGACAGGCGTGGGACCGCTGCCATCGTTCTCTCCGACTTCTCTGACATTCGCATCCCGGTTGGTCGGCACAAGCAGTCCTGCGCAAAGCATTTCTTTGAGCAACAACGGAAACGCCCCGCTCGCGATTACGGGCATGGCGGTCTCTACTGACTTTTCTGAGACCGACAATTGCGGCACGTCACTGGCGGCGGGCGCAACCTGCACCCTGAATGTGATTTACACGCCGACTGCCGACGGCAGGCGAAACGGATCGCTCACTCTCGTCAGCAATTTTAACGGGCTGCCGACCGTGACCCTGACTGGAACCGGACAAGCCATACAGGGGAGCGTTTCCCCGGGATCGCTGGTATTTCCCACAATCTTCCTGGGCAGCAGCAGCGCAGCCCAATCCGTTACCTATACGAACACAGGTTCATTGCCGGTTTCGATTACCGGCATTTCAATCACTGGCGACTTCACCCAGACCAACACCTGCGGGACCACGCTGGCCGTCGGTGCAACGTGCACCGCGAGCGTTACCTTCACGCCCACGGCGCGCGGGGCGAGGACTGGAAGCCTGAGTATTTCAGGCAATTTCAACGTTGCAGTTCCCTCCGTAAGTCTGAGCGGCACCGGTCAGGCCATCCAGGGAACACCAACGCCCACGTCGTTGAGCTTTGCTGACCAGCAGGTTGGCACTACCAGCGTCCGCCAGGCCATCATTCTTAACAACACCGGGGACGCGCCTCTGGTTGTCAGCGGCGTCACCGCATCCGGTGATTTCTCCGCCTTCAATGGCTGCGGTGCGCCGTTACCCGTCGGCAGCAACTGTCAGGTAAGCGTTACATTTTCACCCACCGTATTGGGCGCTCGCACCGGCTCAGTGATCATCAATTCCAACGCCAGCACGCCCATTCCTCCAATAACCGTTGCGGGTAATGGAATCGGCCCGTTCCCAGTTTTCTCGGTTTCTTCTTTGACTTTCGGCCCGCAATTCGTTGGCACTGCCAGCGCTCCCCAGAGCGTGACGCTGTCCAACACCGGGACCATGACGTTCACCAGTATCGTCTTTAGCCTTGGCGGCGACTACACGCAGACCAACAACTGCGGGACCTCTCTGGCGGCGGGAGCAAGCTGCACTATCAACCTTACCTTCCGTCCTTCCGCCAGCGGGACGCGCCAGGCAAATATGGTTGTCACCGGCAACCTCTTCGGAAGCCCCGGACCGTCGCTCAACCTCAGCGGGACCGGTGAGACCATGCAGGTCACCGCTTCACCCGCGTCGCTGGCATTCGCCGCTGCGGTACTGAATTCCACCAGCGCACCGCAGGCAGTTACTTTCACCAATGCGGGAGATCTTGCGGTGGCGATCACGGGCGTCACCATCAGCGGAGATTTCGCGCAAACCAACAACTGCGCAACATCCCTGGCTCCGGGCGCAAGCTGCACGGTCAACATCACCTTTACGCCGACGGCGCGCGGAACGCGGAGCGGTTCGCTCTCCTTCACCAGCACTTCACCGGGCACGCCGCCGGTAGTAGCTTTGAGCGGGATCGGGCAGGCGCTTACGGGATCGCTCGCACCCGCGTCGTTCGACTTCGGCGCAGAGCCGGTCAACACCACGTCGAACCCGCAAATCTTTACCTATGCCAACACCGGTGATTTGCCGCTGAACATCTCCAGCGTTGCCGTAGCGCCGGATTTCAGCCAGACGAACACTTGCCCTGCCACACTCGCCGCAGGCGCCAGCTGCACGATCAACGTCACGTTTGTGCCACGCGCAGTCGGCGTGCAAACGGCGTCTCTGACTGTTTCAGGCAGCGCGACCAGCACCGCAAGTGTGGCCGGAAACGGCGTGATGCCGCAAGCGTCGCTTGCTCCGGCCAGTCTCAGCTTCGGCCACCAGAAAGTAGGGACGTCAAGCGCGCCTCAGCTTGTGACCGTCACCAATTCTGGAGCGTATGCCTTCTTCATCAACCAGGTGTCATTCCCCGGCGGATACCTGGTAACCAACAACTGCCCATCGCTGGTTAATCCGGGAACCAGTTGCACAATAAGCGTCGTTTTCGCTCCAACTCCGTCCACTACAGGGACGGGATCGCTGACCATCGGCGGAGACTTCGCGGCGACGCCGGCGTCCGTCAGCCTCTCGGGAACAGCTGACGTAAGCAGCGGGACGCTCTCCCCTGCGTCACTTGCTTT
Organism: Candidatus Angelobacter sp.; assembly: GCA_035762225.1. Lineage (GTDB taxonomy): Bacteria > Acidobacteriota > Terriglobia > Terriglobales > Acidobacteriaceae > Angelobacter. The sequence goes on along the minus strand of DASTPO010000428.1, from coordinate 1,575 downwards.
TCCCAGCCAGGTGGTCAGCACCACCAGCTCTTCACAAACGGTGACTCTGTCCAGTACCGGCAACGTACCCATCAACCTCACCGCGATCCAGACCAGCGGCGACTTTTCCCAGACGAACAACTGCGGTTCCGCAGTGGCAGCGGGCACGAGTTGCACCATCAACATCACTTTCACGCCAACCGCCCATGGAGCGCGGAATGGAACTCTTACCGTCACCGGTGACTTTACCGGCGCGGCTCCTTCTGCCGCACTTTCAGGAAGTGGCGTCACGCCAACTGCTTCGTGGACGCCGGCAAACCTCATCTTCGCGAACCAGCTGGTGGGAACAGCCAGCGGCGCCCAGTCGGTCACGCTAACGAATAGCGGAGATGGTCCACTCTCGATTTCCGGGATCATCGCCACCGGCGACTTCGCGCAAAGCAATACCTGCGGCGGCACGCTGGCCGCCGGCGCGAGTTGCAGCGTCAACGTCACTTTCACTCCTGCGGCCACTGGAAGCCGCAGCGGATCGCTTTCTCTTAACAGCAACAGCAGCGCGGCAGTAGCTCCGATCACGCTGGCAGGGACCGGCGTAGCGCCGGCCGCCGCCTTGTCGCCCTCGAGCTTGAACTTTGCCAGCCAGCTCGTAAATACTTCAAGCGCTGCCCAGGCGGTAACTTTGAGCAACCCCGGCACCGCCACCCTGACCATCACCGGCATAAGCGTGACCGGCGACTTCAGCCAGGCGAACACCTGCGGCACATCGCTGGCGGCAGGCGCGAGCTGCTCCATCAACGTTACCTTTGCTCCGCTCGCCCGCGGAAGCCGGAGTGGAACGCTTACTGTAAACAGCAGCGCCGCTGGTCCGGCGCCTGTTGTTAGTTTGACCGGCACGGGGATAGCGCCGGTGGCTTCACTCACCGGCAGCCTGGCGTTTGCGCCGCAGGTGGTGGGGACCACGTCAACGCGCAGCGCAACGCTCACTAACAACGGTGACGCGACGCTCAATATCGCGTCCATAGTGATTTCCGGAGCGTTTAGCCAAACCAACACATGCGGCGCTTCGCTGGCTGCGGGAAGCTCCTGCACCATCCAGGTGAGCTTCACTCCCACCACGGCTGGACCGGCCAGCAGTTCGCTGGTAGTAACCGATAGCGATCCTGCAAGCGGAAGCCAGACGCTGGCGGCATCCGGGACCGGCGTTGATTACTCAATCACTGCCTCGCCCGCAAGCGTCTCAGTAAAGGCCGGATCGTCCGCCGCGTATACCACCACCGTCTCGGCTCTGGGTGGGACCTTCAGCAACGCGGTGAGTTTGAGTTGCAGTGGCCTGCCGACAGGAGCTGCTTGTTCGTTTTCACCTGCATCGGTTACACCGGGCGCTGGCTCAGCTGCTTCGTCGTTAACCATCACCACGGGCAACGGCCAGCACGGAACCAGAAAGACGCCGACTGGCACATACACCATCACCGTGTCGGGAGCCTCCGGAAACCGGAACCACTCCACCACGGCGACACTAGTGGTGCAGTAAAAACGCCACTCCGCTGAAATGTCAGGCCGCCCTGCGGGGCGGCCTTTTTCCGGGGTCTCGTCAGC